>CALMTJ010000361.1:0-6063 GCA_937872715.1 uncultured Methylobacteriaceae bacterium | reverse complement strand
CGTCGTGCCCGCAGATTACCAGCAGGGCGAGACGGTGCGGATCATGTACCTGCACGTGCCGGCCGCCTGGCTGTCGATGTTCATCTACATCGTGATGGCGTCGGCCGCGCTCGGCACGCTCGTCTGGCGTCATCCGCTAGCCGATGCCGCACAGCGCGCCGCTGCGCCGCTTGGCGCCGTCTTCACCTTCGTCTGCCTCGTCACCGGCTCGCTCTGGGGCAAGCCGATGTGGGGCACCTACTGGGTGTGGGACGCGCGGCTGACCTCCGTCCTGGTCCTGTTCCTCGTCTATCTCGGCATCCTGGCGCTGTGGCGCGCCGTCGAGGATCCGGGCCGCGCCGCGCGCGCGGTCGCGATCCTGACGCTGGTCGGGGCCGTGAACCTGCCGGTCGTCAAGTTCTCGGTCGATTGGTGGAGCACCCTGCACCAGGGCGCGTCCGTGCTGCGCATCGGCGGCCCGACGATCGACCCCGCCATGCTGCGGCCGCTCGGCGTCATGGCGGGCGCCTACACGCTGCTCGGGCTCGCCCTGCACCTGTCGGGGATGCGCACGGAGGTGCTCCGCCGCCGGGTCCGCCGCCTGACGCTGCTGGCCGCGGAGCGCCTGGAGCGGAGCCCCGCCTGATGGACGGCCGCCATGCGGGCTTCATCCTGGCCGCCTACGGCGTGACGGCGCTCGTCTTCGCTGCGCTCGTCCTCCGGGCCGTCCTGGACGCCCGGGCGCAGCGCCGCGCGCTCGGGCGGCTCGGTTCGGAGCGGGAGTGAGATCGCTCAGCTGGGCGCCGGCGCGTGGCCGCAAAGCGCGAACACCTCCATGGCGCCCTTGCCCCGGATGTCGACCGTCCCGAGGCTGTCGCACCTGAAGGCGGGACCGAGCGCGTCCCGCATGGCGGTCGAGATCCGGATCTCGCCCGGCGCGGCGGAGGCTTCGAGGCGGCTCGCCGTGTTCACGCTGTCGCCCCACACGTCGTAGAAGATCTTCCGGTCGCCGATGATCCCGGCGACGGCCGGGCCGATATCGATGCCGATGCGGGCGTCGAGCGGGAGCCCGCGCCGCGGGCTCGCCGCCTCGACCACGCCGCCCAGGGCGAGCGCCTTGGCGGCGACGGCCCCGGCCTGCCCGGGCTTCGGCTCCGGCAGCCCGCCCACCACCATATAGGCGTCCCCGATCGTCTTGATCTTCTCGAGCCCGTGCGCCGCCGCGAGGCGGTCGAAACCGGAGAACACGTCCGTCAGGAGCGCCAGCGTGTCGGCCGGCGTCAGGCGCGAGGTCAGCGCCGTGAACCCGACGAGGTCGCAGAACAGGATGGCGACGTCGTCGAAATGGTCGGCGATCACCGTCTCGCCGGCCCGCAGGCGTTCGACGATCCCGTCCGGAAGGATGTTGCGGAGCAGGCGGTCGGAGCGCTCCTGCTCCGTCCTGAGCCGCCCGAGCGCCTCCTGCTCGCGGTCGCGCAGGAATTTGCGCTCGAGCGAAGAGGAGATGCGGGCCCGCAGGAGGGTCGGATCGAGGGGCTTCGCGAGGTAATCGTCCGCGCCGGCCTCGATCGACCGGACCGCGGCCTCCACCTCGTCCAGGGCCGAGATCATGATCACCGGCAGCCGCGCGGTGGCCGGGACGGCCCGGAGGCGGCGCAGCACCTCGAGCCCGCTCATCCCCGGCATCATGAGGTCGAGGAGCACGAGGTCGGGCTTCTCGCGGACGGCCGCCCGCAGAGCGGACGCGCCGTCGGACGCGGTCAGCACGACGTGCCCGTCGCGCTCCAGCCGGCGGGAAACGAGGTCCAGGACGGACGGGTTATCGTCGACAAGCAGGACGAGGCCGGTGAGTTCGCCTCCCGGAGAGGGGGCCGCCTCGGCGAGATCGCGGACGGCCTCCACGGCCTGCCGCAGGATGTCGGGTCCGTCCGCCTTCGCCTCGGGCGCGGGCGCTTCGGCATATCCGGCGAGCCGCTCGATATCGGCGAGGAGCCGGCGGGCGGCGTCGAAGACATCCGCCAGCGGTTCGAGCAGCTCCCCGTGCCCCTCGTCGCGGGCCTCCTCGGCCACGAGCTCGCCGTAGCCGATGATGGTGGTGAGGGGCGTGCGGAGGTCGTGCCGGAGCGAGCGGCGGATTCCGTCGGGCCCGTCCGCCGCCGGCGCCGTCCCGCCTTCCAGGAAATCGGTGACGAGCTCGCCGAGCCGCGAGGCGGCGGCCGCCATGCGGTCCAAATCCTCCAGGTAGCCCGTGCGGCCGGCCCGGACCGCGTCCTCGCGGAGGATCTCCACGAAGCCCGACACGGCGCCGACCGGGGCCAGGAACTCGGCCCGCACGAAGGCCTGGAGCAGGCGCGTGACCTGTTCGGTGTCGAAGGCCCCGGACGCGTCCTGCCTCGCCTGGGTCGCGTCCGGTCCCGTCATCCCGCCTCGTCGCCCGCCCGGGCGCCTGCCCGACGGATCACAACGGCCTCCCGGCCGCTCCGTTCAACCCCGGGCCGACGAGCCGCGTCCGGCCGATCCCCCCGGCCGAGCCAAGCTTGACGGTATTTTTCCTCTTCCGGCATCGCGCCATCGAACCGGATGCGTTCCCGTCCGTTTCCGCCCTACGGGTACGGGGAGGGTCCGCCTTCCGGGAGACGGTTGCCATGGCGCGCGTCCTGCTGGTCGAGGATCACGAGGAGATCTGGGACTTCCTGTCCCGCCGCCTGAAGCGGCGCGGCCACGACGTTCTCCTGGCGACGGACGGGCAGACGGCCGTGGACAAGGCCCGGGCCGAGCATCCGGATGTGATCCTGCTCGACATGAACCTGCCCGTGATGGACGGCTGGACGGCCGCCGGCCTGATCAAGAAGTCTCCCGAAAGCTCCGGCATCCCGATCATCGCGCTCACCGCCCATGCCATGTCGGGCGATCGCGAGAAGGCGATCGCGGCCGGGTGCGACGATTACCACCCGAAACCCGTCGACTTCTCCCGGCTCCTCGGCCAGATCGAGACTCTGACGGCCGCCAAGGCGCCCGTCGGCGCCTGAGGGCGTCCCGCCCGGTCGGCGTCACGCCGGTTCGGGAGCGAGCCGGGATGGTCTCAGAACAGGCGTAGGCCGCGGCGGCGCTGCGATCCCGGCCGCCTCCTGGACGGCCGACAGCGTGCCGTAGACGGTGGTGGCGAGGATGTCGGCCCGGGCTGTCCGGCGGAGCGACAGGCCCATCGCCGGGTCGCGTTCGCTCCATATGCCGAGCACCACCTTGATCCCGGGCAGGCCGCGCCGCGCCTGGCGGACGGCGTAGCGCAGGTGCAGGGTGCTGAGCGGCTCCACGTAGGACAGGATCGCGAGCCGCACGCCGCTTCGCCCGACCTCCGCGAGGGACGCCACCTCGTCCGTGTGGACGAGCCTTGCCCGCAGGCCCTGTTTCGTCAGCACCTGGACCAGCATGGCGGCGATGACGTCGTCCACCGTGTCGCGGGCCGCGATGCACAGGATCGGCACCTCGCCCCGCCAGTCCGGCCGGAGGTCCTCCGGCCGCGCCATGATCGTGGCGCCGGCCCGGTCCGGCCCGGCGGCGACGACGGCGGCGGCCGCCTCCGACCCTACGGCCCCGCCGAACGGGAACGGGTCGGTGATGCTCTCGAGGTTGCGGATCAATTCGGCAATCGAGCGCCGCAGCACCGCCTGCCGGTCGGGCGAGATGCGGCCGCGGGCGATGTCCCGGTGGGCGAGCCGCACGCCCTCGAGCGCCACCTCGTCGTAATAGGTGGCGAGCGCGCGCTCGCGCAGGAACTCGCGCGCCTGGATGGTGGCCTCCGTCGGATCGCCGGCCAGCATGCGCTGGTAGAAGATCTCGGCCGGCGAAAGGGCAGGCCGGTCGCCCAGCATGATGTCCAGGAATTCGAGTTGCCCGATGTGGCGGCCGAGCACCACGAGGCAGACCGTGAGCGGCGTCGCCAGGACGAGCCCGATCGGTCCCCACAGGAATGCCCACACGGTCGCGGCCAGGATGATGGCGACCGGCGACAGCCCGGTCGAGTGTCCGTAGAGCAACGGCTCGAGCACGTGCCCGAAAAGCGGCTCCAGCACGACGAAGAGGAGCGCGGTCCAGATCAGCATGGACCAGCCCGGATCGACCGCGACGCTGAGCGCGAGCGGAACTGCCGCGGACAGGATCGCGCCCACGTAGGGGACGAAGCGCAGGACGGCCCCGAGGATGCCCCACAGGACCGGGCTCGGCACCCCGATGAGCGACAGCCCGATACCGATGAGGATGCCGAACAGGCAGTTCAGCGCCAGCTGGGTGAGGAAGAAGCGGCTCAGTCGCCGCCCGGCATCGTCGAAGACGGCCGTCGTGTGCTGGAGGTCGTCCGTGCCGATCAGCCGGATGAGGCGGTTGCGGAGGTCCTCGCGCTGGGCCAGCACGAAGACCGCGAAGATGAGCACGAGCCCGGACGTGGCGAGCGGGTGGAGCAGGGGTGACACCACGCCGCCGGCCATCGACAGCATCCCGCCCCCGTCCTGGATCGTGACCGGAACCGGGCGGGCGGCCGTGCCGATCGCGAGCGATCCGTCCGCGGCGGGCTTCGCCTCGCCCTTGTTCATCCCGCTGATCTGGGTCGAGAGCTCCTCGACCGCCTCCACGGCGCGTTTCAGGGCGCCGTTCGAACCGACGGAGCCACCCAGCCGGTCGAGCTTTTGCGAGATGGTGGAGCGGTAGCCCGGGACCTGGCCGATGAGGTCGGAGAGCTGGCTCGCCACCACGAAGGCCATGAGGCCGATGGTCGAGAAGGCGACCAGCACCACGACCACGACGGCCAGCCCGTGAGGCAGACGCAGGCGCTGCAGGATGCGCACGGCCGGCGCGAGGACGAAGCTGAGCAGCACCGCGAGCGCGACCGGCACGAAGATCTCGCGCCCGAGATAAAGCAGCGCGCAGAGCCCGAGGACCAGCGCCGTGACGGCGAGCGTCGCGAGAAGCGGCACGCTCTCCTTGATCTGCCGCGTCAGCCCGTGATCCACGCCCGCTCCCCGGTGACGTGGAAGAACCCGCGACCGCCCGCCGGGTTCACCGCATCGCCCTTCGGGCGCGCCCTCAGGGCCGGAACGACCGGAGGAGGTGGCTGAGGCCGGGCTCGGCCACGCTGTCCGCCGCCTCGTCCGGCCCGAACCAGGCCTGCTTGCGCTGGTCCTGTTCCGGGAACGCGTCCAGCACGGTCTCGACCCGGAGGGGGAAGACGCGCACCTCGCAGAGCGCGAACTGCTCCGCCAGGCGCTTCCAGTACAGGTAGGTGCCGGCCGGCGCCTCCGCGACCGCTCCCGCCACCCCGGCCTCCTCCAGCGCTTCCACGGCGGCGGCCTCGTGGTCCCGCATGCCCTTCATGGGCCAGCCCTTGGGGATGACCCAGCGGCGCGTCTCGCGCGACGTGACGAGCAGGATCTCCGGACGGCCGAGCGCGTCGAGCCGGAACGGAAGGGCCGCGACCTGCACCCATTGCCGGCCGTCGTGGCGGCGGCCCTTGCCCTTCCTCTTCGGCTTGCCCCGGTCCTTCGCCATCAGTCGTCGGAGGCGAGCCGGCGCCCGGGAAGCCGGCCGCTCCGTCCGGGCGGGGACGGGACCGTCGCGGCGAGATCGTGCGTCGAGTTCATCGTGCGTGAGGGTGACCTCGGCCACCGAATCAGGCCGGCCACGATCGGCCCTGCCGGGCAGCCGCGCAAGCGAAACCGTCGGCCGGCCGGGCGGTCGCTTCACGGGCGAGTATACCGGGATCGCGTCCCCGTCCGTCGTGATGCTCCAGGGTGTCACATCGGAGAAAATCCGCTCGCCGTGCCGTTCCACCTCGTTTGGATAGGTGATGCGCGGCCCATCCCCGCCTTATTCTTCGGGCGATTCAGCCGGATCTCTGAACCGGACAGAGGGGGTCGGGGATGAAGGGCTCAGATCGGTTCCCGCGTGGGAGGACGGCCACGCTCGCCGTCGTCCTGTCGGCAGCCGTGACGGCGTCGGGCGTGGCGGGCGCGGCCACGATCTCGCTTCCGACGCCGACCGGCCCCGTGACGGTCACGACGCCGGACCCGGGCACGCCGGCCGGCACGGTAG
>CALMTJ010000360.1 GCA_937872715.1 uncultured Methylobacteriaceae bacterium | reverse complement strand
CCTTCGTCGAGAACACGGTCGACCTCGCGACCGGCACCGTGCTGGCGAAGGCCACCATGCCGAATGCCGACGAGCAGCTCTGGCCGGGCGCGTTCGTGGGCGTGCAGGCCGTGCTGGGCGTCCAGGCGGAGGCGGTGGCGGTGCCATCCGCGGCCGTGCAGATCGGCCAGCAGGGCGCCTACGTGTTCGTGGTCCGGGACGGCCGCAAGGCGGAGATCCAGCCCGTGACGGTCGACCGCACGGTCAACGGCGAGAGCGTGGTCTCGGCCGGGCTGAAGGGCGGCGAGAGCGTCGTGGTCGACGGCCAGCTCCGGCTGGTGAACGGGGCCGCCGTCCAGGTCCAGACGGCCAAGCCCGCTTCCGAGGGGGTCGCCAAGGGCGCGACCGACAACGCGCCGCGGCGCAGCTGACAGGGGAACGCCTCCATGCTGTCCGAGCTCTGCATCCGCCGGCCCGTGATGACCATCCTTCTGATGGTCGCGATCGTGGCGGCCGGCCTCTTCGGCTATCGGCAGCTGCCGGTCGCGGCCGTGCCCCGCGTCGATTTTCCGACCATCCAGGTTTCGGCCAGCCTCCCGGGCGCCAGCCCGGAAACCATGGCGTCCTCCGTGGCGTCAATCCTGGAGAAGCAGTTCTCGACCATCGCGGGCGTCTCCACGATGACGTCGACCTCCATCCTCGGCCAGACCTCCGTCGTCCTGCAGTTCGACCTCAACCGGAGCATCGACGGTGCGGCGCTCGACGTCCAATCGGCGATCTCGACCGCGCAGCGCCGGCTTCCGGCCGAGCTGACGACGCCGCCCTCCTTCCGCAAGGTGAACCCGGCCGACCAGCCGATCCTGTTCATCGCGGTGTCGTCCGACCAGGCGCGGCTGTCGGATGTCGATCGCTTCGCCCAGTCGAACATCGTGCCGCGCATCTCCACCCTTCCGGGCGTCGCCCAGGTGCTGATCTTCGGCACCCAGAAATACGCCGTCCGGGTCCGGGCGGATCTGAACCAGCTCGCCGCGCGCGGCCTCGGCCTGAACGACATGCAGGCGGCCCTCGCGGCCGCGAACTCGTCGAAGCCCGTGGGCTCGGTCGATCAGGGCGCCCGCAGCTCCATCCTGGACGCCACCGGCCCGATCATGCGGGCCAAGGATTACATGCCGGTCGTGGTCGCCTGGCAGAACGGCGCGCCCGTCCGGGTCTCGGACGTCGCGACCGCGGTCGACGGCGTCGAGAACGACAAGGTCGCGAGCTGGCTCGACGGCCAGCGCTCCATCATCCTGGCCGTGCAGCGCCAGCCCGACGCCAACACGGTCGAGGTCGTCGACCGGGCGCGGGCCTTGCTCCCCGCCATCCGGGCCGAGCTGCCGGCCGGCGTCTCCATCGACATCATGAACGACCGCGCCGGTCCGATCCGGCACGCGATCGAGGACGTGGAGTTCACGCTGTTCCTGTCGATGATGCTGGTGATCCTCGTGATCTACCTCTTTCTGCGATCGGTTAGGGCCACGATCATCCCGGCCATCGCGCTGCCGATCTCGCTCATCGGCACCTTCGCCGGCATGTACATGCTCGGCCATTCCATCGACAACATCTCGCTGCTGGCGCTGACCCTCTCCGTCGGCTTCGTCGTCGACGATGCGATCGTGATGCTCGAGAACATCATGCGGCATGTCGAGGAAGGGCAGATGCCGTTCCCGGCCTCGCTGGTCGGTTCGCGCGAGGTCGGGTTCACCATCGTGTCGATGACGGTGTCGCTGGTCGCCGTGTTCATCCCGGTCCTGTTCATGGGGGGCGTGGTCGGCCGGATGTTCTCCGAGTTCGGGCTCGTCATCTCCATGGCGATCCTCCTGTCCGGCCTCGTCTCGCTGACGCTGACGCCGATGCTGTGCTCGCGCCTCCTCCGGCCGATCGACCACCATGCCCGCCACAACGTCGTCCTGCGGGCCTTCGAGGCCGGCTTCAACGCGCTGACCCGCGGCTACGCCTGGGCGCTCCGGAGGGCGGTCGCGGCCCCGGCCCTGATGCTGGCCGTCACGCTTGCCACCTTCGTCGTCACCGTTCTCCTGTTCCGGGACATCCCGAAGGGGTTCTTCCCGACGGAGGATAATGGGCTCCTGGTGGCCTCGACCGTCGGGCCGGACGACGCGTCCTTCGACGCGATGGTGGCGCGGCAGAAGGCGCTGGCCGACGTCGTGCGGGCCGATCCGGACGTCCTGTCCTTGATGTCGACCGTCGGCGGCGGCGGGCCGGCATCGACCCAGAATTCGGGCCGGATGTTCATCACGCTGCGGGACAAGCCGGAGCGGAAGACGGACGCGGTC
Organism: uncultured Methylobacteriaceae bacterium; assembly: GCA_937872715.1. Classification (GTDB taxonomy): domain Bacteria; phylum Pseudomonadota; class Alphaproteobacteria; order Rhizobiales; family Beijerinckiaceae; genus Enterovirga. The sequence goes on along the minus strand of CALMTJ010000360.1, from coordinate 14,143 downwards.
GGGGTCATCGCGCGGCTGCGGCGCTCCGCATCGTCCGTTCCCGGCATCAACATCTACCTGCAGCCGATCACCTCCATCAATGTCGGCGCCGTGCAGTCGCGGAGCCAGTACCAGTACACGCTGCAATCGACCGATCTCGACGGCCTGCGGAAGTTCGCGCCGATCCTGCAGGAGCGGATGACCCGCATCGGGGGCGTGGTGGACGTGAATTCCGACCTGCAGATGCGGGCGCGCGCCGCCTATATCGACATCAACAGGGACGTCGCGGCCCGCCTCGGCGTCACGGTCGACCAGGTGCGGGACCAGTTCTATTCGGCCTTCGGGACCCGTCAGGTCTCGACCATCTTCGCGCCCGAGGACACCTACCAGGTGATCCTGGAGGCCGACCAGAAATTCGCCGATACGGGCGAGGTCCTGCGGAACCTCTCGCTCCGGACCCCGGGTGGGTCCGTGGTGCCGCTCGATTCGGTCGCGACGCTGAAGGAGCTTCCGACCGCGCTGACGGTCAACCACCTGGCGCAGCTTCCCTCCGTGACGATCTCGTTCAACCTTGCGCAGGGCGTGTCGCTGTCGCAGGCCGTGTCCGGGATCGAGGCCGCCTCGCGGGAGATCGGGATGCCGGTCACCATCCAGGCGAGCTTCCAGGGAACGGCGCAGCTCTTCCAGGAGGCCCTCGCGAACCAGACGCTCCTGCTCTTCGCCGCCGTGCTCGTGATCTACATCATCCTGGGCGTGCTCTACGAGAGCTTCATCCACCCGCTGACCATCCTGTCCGGCCTGCCTACGGCCGGGATCGGGGCGCTGCTGACGCTGAAGGTGTTCGGCCTCGACCTCAGCGTGATCGCCATGATCGGCGTCGTGATGCTGATCGGCATCGTCAAGAAGAACGCCATCATGATGGTCGATTTCGCCCTCGAACGACGTCGCGACGGCGCGGCGGCGAAGGACGCGATCGTGGAAGCGGCCCTGCTGCGCTTCCGGCCCATCATGATGACGACCTGCGCGGCCGTGCTCGGCGCCATGCCGATCGCGGTCGGGTTCGGGGCGGGCGCCGAGCTCCGCCAGCCGCTCGGCCTCGCGGTGGTGGGTGGGCTCTGCGTGTCGCAGCTCCTCACCCTCTTCATCACGCCCGTCGTCTACCTGATGTTCGAGCGCCTCATCGGTGGCCGCGCCGCCTCCGCCCCGAAAGCCGCGCCGGCCACGATCCCGGCGGCCGTACCCGCCGAGTAACGCGCCGCCAAGCGGGCGGTCGCCTTCAGGAAGCTCCACCGGCCCCCTCGTCAAGGAGGGCCGCCATCCGGCGCAGCGCCAGCCCGTAGCCCTGCGTGCCGAGGCCGGCGATCACCCCGTCCGCCCGGAGCGACACGTAGGAATGGTGCCGGAAGGCCTCGCGCTTGTGCACGTTCGAGATGTGCACCTCGATCACCGGCCCCTCGAAGGCGTTGAGCGCGTCCAGGATCGCCACGGAGGTGTGCGTGAAGGCGGCCGGGTTGATGACGATCCCGCCCGCGACCTCCCGTCCCTCGTGGATCCAGTCGATGATCTCGTATTCGCGGTTCGACTGGTGGAACCGGATGCCGAGGCCGAGATCCTCAGCTTCGCGGCGGCATGCGGCCTCGATGTCGGCCAGCGTCTCCCGTCCGTAGATGGCGGGCTGGCGTCGGCCCAGCAGGTTTAGGTTGGGGCCGTTCAGGACAAGAACGAGGCGGCTCATCGGTTCGGCATGGTCCTGCGTGTCGGCCGGCGGTGCGCCGGCCGGTCTCGCCACCTTGCGCCGTGGCACGAGACATGACCAGCCGGCCCGCGGACGCTACAGAGAGCGGGCCGACCGGAGGGACGACCAGATGATCATCGCCGGGCAGGAGGACGTCACCCGCGACGCGCTCGCCGTCATGGAGCGTACGGCCGATCCGCGGCTCCGCGAGATCATGGTCGCGGCTGTCAGGCACCTGCACGCCTTCGTCCGGGAGGTGCGGCTCACCGAGGCCGAGTTCCGCGACGCGACCGCGATCCTGAACGAGATCGGCCAGCTCGCCTCGGACACCCATAACGAGGCCGTGCTGATGGCGGGCTCGCTCGGCGTGTCCTCGCTCGTCTGCCTCCTGAACAACGGCGACGGCGGCAACACGGAAACCGCCCAGTCGCTGCTCGGGCCGTTCTGGCGCCTCCATGCGCCGCCCGTGCCGAACGGGGGCTCCATCCTCCGGTCCGACACGCCGGGCGAGCCCCTGTTCGTGACCGGCCGGGTGGTGGACCGGGACGGCCGCCCGATCGCGGGCGCGGCCGTCGACGTGTGGCACGCCTCGCCCGTCGGGCTCTACGAGAACCAGGACCCGGACCAGGCGGAGATGAACCTCCGGGGCAAGTTCACGACGGACGAGACCGGCCGCTTTTCCTTCCGGTCCGTCATGATGGTCGGCTACCCGATTCCGACGGACGGGATCGTCGGCCGGCTCCTGCGCGCGCAGGATCGCCACCCGATGAGGCCCGCCCACCTGCATGCGCTGATCTTCAAGCCAGGCTTCAAGGTGCTGGTCTCGCAAGTCTACGATCCCGAGGATCCCCATCTCGATTCGGACGTCCAGTTCGGGGTGACGAGGGCGCTGGTCGGCGACTTCGTCCGCCATGCCGAGCCGCATCCGGACGATCCCTCGGTTCCGATCCCCTGGCGCTCGCTCGACCACACCTACGTCATGGAAGCGGGCGAAGCCGTGCTCCCGAGGGCGCCCATACGGTGAGGCCGCGGCCGGAGAGCCCGGGGAGGTCCGCCTCAACTCCCCGGTAACCCTCCCGGCCGAACCTCGCTGTCGCCGATTCGGTCGGGGGCCGGACAGATGAACAAGCGTGAAGCCCGCATGCTGGACCTGCTCCGCCTCGGCCGGGACCAATTCGGCTTCGCGGGCGTGAAGGCGGAGTTCGAGGCGGAGGGCACGCGGTTCGACGAATACCTGCGTGTCCTGGAGCTCGCCCGCAAGGCCGGACTCCGTTTGGCGCTGAAGATCGGCGGCTGCGAGGCCGTCACCGACCTCCTCACGGCCCGCCAGATCGGCGTGGACTACGTGATCGCCCCCATGGTCGAGACGGCCTACGCGGCGTCGAAATTCATCGAGGCGAAGAACAAGGTGTTCCCGCCGGACGAGCGGGACGGGATGAGCTTCCTGATCAATCTTGAGACGATCACCGGCTACGAAGGTCGCGAGGCGCTCTGCGCCGCCGCGACTGTGCCGGACGGCCTGCAGGGAATCGTGTTCGGACGGGTGGACTTCGTGCTCTCGGCCGGGATGGGCCGTGGTGCGGTCAACGCGGACGAGGTGTCGGGTCGGGTGGAGGACGTCGCCCGGATCTGCCGGGAGCGCGGCCTGGAGCTCGTCGTGGGCGGTGGCGTGTCCACCGACTCGGTGGAGGCGCTCCGGAAGGTCGCGGAGATCCACCTGACCCGGTTCGAGACCCGCAAAGTGGTGTTCGACGCCGGCGCGGCGCTTTCGGCCGATATCGACAAGGGCCTCGCCGTCGCGGTCGAATTCGAACTCCTCTGGCTCCAGAACAAGCGTGACTACTACCGGTCTATCGCCGTGGAGGACGATGCCCGGCTGTCCATGCTGGAGAGCCGCTTCAAGGCGATGTGAGGATGGCCGGCGCGTCGAAAAGCGCGGCGCAGGTCCGCCTGCGCTCCGCCTGCCGGGTCTGCGGCACGCCGGATCCGACGGCCGTATTGGACATGCCGCCGCTGCCCATCACCGGCGCGTTCCTGCGGTCGCCGGACGAAGCGGAGTTCCTCCACCCGATCGCGCTGTACCTCTGCGAGACCTGCCGGGCCGTGCAGTCGCAGCACGACATCTCGTTCGAAGCCTATTACGGGGACTACGCCTACACGATCGCGTCCTCGGGCTTCGCCCGAAACTTCGCCGAGCGGCTCGCCGCGACCATGTGCGGCTCATGGAGCCTGCGGCCAGGCTCGCGCGTCCTCGAGATCGGGAGCGCGGACGGCGTGCAGCTCGCATGTTTCCGCGACCGGGGTTTGGGGGTCTGGGGGGTGGAGCCGTCGAGGGTCCTGTCGGACGCGGCCCGGCTCGCCGGCATTCCGACGACCACCGCGCTTTTCGGCCGGGGCACGGCCGACCTCATCCCGCCCGAGATGAAGCCGTTCGGCCTCGTCCTCCTGACGCATGTCTTCGACCACCTGCCGGAGCCGGGAGAGTTCCTGCGGGATCTGTCCGGGATCCTCGATCCGGTCGGCGGTCTCCTCCTCCTCGAGGTGCACGATCTTGACGAGACGATCCGCCACCTCGAATACCCGCTGATCCAGCACGAGCACACGACCTACCTGACCGCCGCCGGGCTGCAGCGGGTCCTGGCCCGCTCCGGCCTGGTCCTCGTGGAGGTCGGGGTGCTGCCGTCCTCCGTCAAGCGCGCGCATTCGCTGATGGTGCTGGCAGCGCCTGCCGGCTCCCGCCACGCCGTCCGCGCCATGCCCGACCTGCCGCTCGGACCGCTCGCCGACCCCGATCTCCTGAGGGCCTTCGGTACGCGCCTGCACGAGACGCTCGGGCGCGTGCGGAGCTACCTCGCCCGCCGGCGTCGCGAAGGTGCGCGTCTCGCCGGTTTCGGAGCCGGCGGGCGCGGAATCATGACGCTGGCGGCGACGGCCGGGCCGGCCGATCTCGCCTATGTGTGCGACACGAGCCCGGCACATCACGGCGAGCTGATGGCCGGCTCGCGAATCCGTGTCGCCGGCCCGGACGAGGTCGAACGCCACCCTGTCGACGAGGTCATCGTGTTTTCCTACGGCTACATGGACGAGATTCGCCGCACCCTGGCGTCGCATCTTGCCCGCGGCGGTCGCGTCACCTCGCTCCTCGACATCCTGGACGGGAGCGCGTGACGGACGCGCTGGCGCCAGTGGCGCCGGGTGAGCTGCTCCGCGATTCGGGCCTCGACGTGGTGGTGATCGGCGCGTCCGGCTGGATCGGGCGGGCGACCCTCGACCTCTTGTCGGGCGCTCTCGGGCCTGCCGAGTTCGAGAGACGGGTTCATGTCCTGGGCTCGGCGAACCGAACCGTCGCCGTTCGGCCCGGGCTCGACGTTGCCTGCCGGGCGCTGGGGGAATGGCGCGAGGTGTCGGCGGGTCCGGCGCTCGTCGTCCATAACGCCTTCCTGACCCGCGACCGCGTCCAGGCGACCGAGCCGGCAGCCTACGTGGAGCAGAACCGTGCCATCTCGGCTGTTGTCCGGGAGCTCATCAGCCGCCACGATGTGCGCGGGATCGTGCTTCCCTCCTCCGGAGCCGCTCGCGGGCCTGACGGCGCGCCCGAGCGTGACCTCGCGCGCAACCCTTACGGGGCGTTGAAGGCGGAGGACGAGGAGCTGTTCGGGGCGCTCGCGGCCGAGCGCGGCGTTCCGCTCGCCGTTCCTCGCATCTTCGGGCTGTCCGGTCCCTACATCAACAAGCCGGACCTCTACGCGCTGGCCTCCTTCATCGAGGCCGTCAGGCGGGGCGATCCGATCCGGATCAGGGCGCGCCACCCGGTCTTCCGCTCCTATGTGGATGTCGGCGACCTCCTGGCCCTTTGTCTGGCGATCGTGCTCCGCGACGCCCCGGGCCAGGCGGTCGCCTTCGACACCGCCGGCGAGGAGCCGGTCGAGGTCGGCCATCTCGCCCGAACGGTGGCGGCCGTGCTCGACCGAGCCGGCCACCCCGTCGAGCGCGAGCTCGATCCGTTGCTTCCGGCCGACAGCTATGTCGGGGATCCGGCCCGTATCAGCCAGCTCTGCACGCGGCACGGCATCGCGCCGCATCCGCGGCCCGAACAGGTCGGGCGGACGGCGCGGTACCTCTACCGGGCGTCCGCCGGCAGGTAGCGGAACACGCGGGCGGCCATCTCAGGCGGGAGCTCGGGCGAGGTGAGGTGGAGGGGCGCGGATTCCAGCGAGCCGTTGGCGACCAGTCGGCTCTGGATCTTCGGCCAGTAGGTCTGTTCGGGGTCGACCGTCACGACGAAGGCCGCGACGCCGGGACGCTCGAAGAGCTCCGTGAAAGCGGGATCGTCGAGCCGGGCGTCGCGAAGCCGCATCGACGGGATGTCGTAGACGTCGAACAGCTTGTCCCAGTTTGGCAGCCCGAGACCCGTCTTCTTGTCACAGCCGAAATAGCGCCCGTTGAAGTAGTTGCGCTGTGTGGTCCGGATGGAGGCGTAACCTGAATCATCGAAGATGAACATCTTTAGGTTGAGGCCGTTCAGCGCCGCCGTCCCCAGCTCCTGAAGGTTCTGCGAGAAGCCCCCGTCGCCCTCGACCAGGATGGTGCGCCGCTCCGGAAAGGCGAAGGCGGCGCCGATGGCACCCGAGAGCCCGTAACCCATGGCGGCCAGGCTCTTGTTCGTGACGAAGCGCTGCCCGAGCTTCACCCGATAGACCTGCTGCATGCTGATGAAGGCATTGCCGGAGGAGCATGGGATGATGAGGTCGTCAGGCCGCGTCAGGTCGGAGAGCCGATCGACCAGACGGTAGGGCGAGACGAAACCCTCTCCCGTGTGGTTGCACCTCTCCGACACGGGCAGCGCCTCCTTCACCTCGCGGCAGAACGTTACCCATTCCGACCATTCGCCGGGCGGCAGCTCGACGAGGCGTCGCAGCACGGCATCGGCGTCCGCCACCATGCCCTTGTGGATGCGGGGATGACCTTTGGTGAGCTCGCCCGGGTCGAGATCGACCTGCACGATCCGGCCGCCCGCGACGAACAGCTGCCAGTTGAAGCCCGTCTGCTGGAGACCAAGCCGGGTGCCGAGCGCGATCAGGAGGTCGGCTTGATTGATCAGGATATTCGCGGAGCGCTGGCCGAACGTGTTGGGTCGGCCGAACGCCATCGGGTGATCGTCCGGGATGCGGTCGACGCCGTTCCACGTGCGCATCACCGGCATGCCGAGCGCCGCTAGACCGCCCAGCGCCGCGGTCGCGGCCACGCCGGCCGTGCCTTCGAGGAACCTGCGTCCAGCAGCAGAACCGGCCGTTCCGCCTCCCGCATGAGCCGGCCGATGGCGGCCATGTCGTCCTCGGTCGGAGCCGGCCGCGAAGAGATGGCCGGCACGGCAACCGCAGCCGCGTCCGCCTCGCCATGGCCGCCGTCGAAGGCCGCCGGATCTACGTCGCGGCCTTGGATGTCGAGGCACGATTCGATGAACACGCAGCCCGGCCGGCCCTCGCCGGCCGTTCTGATCCAGCCGGACAGGGTCGCCCGGTCGGCCACCTGGTCCATGAGGACGGACAGCTTGGTGATCGGTTTCGCGAGCGCGACTCCGTCCACCTCCTGGATGCCTTTCTGCCGCACGACCCCTCGGGCGAGGTCCGTCGTCTTCACCTGGCCGCCGATGACCAGGAGCTCCCGCGATTCCGTCTGAGCGCCCGCCATCCCGGTGACGGCATTGGTGAGGCCGGGACCCGCCGTCACCAGCGCCACCGCCTTGCGGCCGCCCGAGACCGCGTTGAAGTATTCCGCCGCGATGGCGGCCGCCACCTCGTGGACCACGCCGATGCAGGTGAGCCGGGCATCGCAGGAATTGACGAGATGCATGATGTTGCCGCCCGGCACGAAGAAGCAATGGGTGTAGCCCTGCTCCACCAGGCAATCGACGATGAGGTCGCTGTACTTCATGGTCCGTGATTCGCGAGCCGCATCACGGGGATAGCGGGATTCGGGAGGTCCGGCGAGGCGCGGCGCAGCTTCTCCGTCAGGCGGCGACGGGACGGCGGTCGATGGCGGATCTGTAGGAGAGGGCTTCGGCCAGGTGGATGCGGCGCACGCGGGCCTCGCCGTCGAGGTCGGCGAGCGTCCGCGAAACCTTGAGGATCCGGTGGAAGCCGCGCGCGGAGAGGCGCATCGCGTCCGCCGCGTCCCGGATCAGGCGGAGCCCATCCTCGTCGGGCTTCGCGATCTCCTCCAGCAGCGATCCCGGGCAAGCGGCGTTGGACGTGACCCCCTCGATGCCGAGCGCGCCGTAGCGGCGGGCGGCGAGTTCGCGGGCGCGGGCGACGCGGGCCGCGACCTCGGCCGATCCCTCCGCCGGGGGTGGCAGGATGAGGTCCGCCGCCGTGACCGCCGGGACGTCGATCGCGAGGTCGATCCGGTCGAGCAGCGGGCCCGAGATCCGGGCGGCATATTGGGCGATGCAGCGGTCGTTCGGCTGGCGCCGGCAGGCATAGCCGGGATCGGTCGCGTGGCCGCACCGGCACGGGTTCATGGCGGCCACGAGCTGCACGCGCGCCGGGTAGGTGGTGCGGTGGTTCGCCCGGGCGATCATCACCGTCCCGGTCTCGAGCGGCTGGCGAAGCGCGTCCAGAACCCCCGGCTGGAACTCCGGCAGCTCGTCCAGGAAGAGGACGCCGTGATGGGCGAGCGACACCTCGCCCGGCCGCGCGTTGACGCCGCCGCCGACGAGCGCCGCCATGGAGGCCGAATGGTGCGGCGCCCGGAACGGGCGGCGGCTCGACAACGCCCCGTCGGCGAGCTGGCCCGCGACGGATTGGATCATCGAAACCTCCAGGAGCTCGCGCGGGCCGAGCGGCGGCAGGATGGAGGGCAGCCTCTGCGCCAGCATCGACTTGCCGGCCCCGGGCGGCCCGGACATGAGGAGGTTGTGGCCGCCGGCCGCCGCGATCTCCAGCACGCGCTTCGCGCTCTCCTGGCCGCGGATGTCGCGCAAGTCCGGCAGCGGCCCGGACGAGGGCGCGACCGCCGGCTCCGGCCGGGCCATCACCTGGTCGCCCTTGAAGTGGTTCGCGAGCTGGATCAGCGAGCGTGGCGCCAGGATGTCCGCATCGCCGGACGCCCAGGCGGCCTCCGGCCCGCAAGCCTGCGGGCAGATCAGGCCGTTGCCGCGCCCGTTAGCCGCGATCGCGGCCGGCAGCACGCCCGCGACGGGCGTGACGGAGCCGTCGAGCGCGAGCTCGCCCAGGACCGTGTAGCCGGACAGCGCGTCGGACGGGATGGCGCCGATCGCCGCCATGAGGCCGAGCGCGATCGGCAGGTCGTAATGCGAGCCCTCCTTCGGCAGGTCGGCCGGCGCGAGGTTCACGATGATGCGCTTCGCCGGCAGCGCCAGGCCGGAGGCGAGGAGCGCCGATCGCACCCGCTCGCGGCTCTCCGCCACCGCCTTGTCCGGCAGCCCGACGATCTGGAAGGCGACGTTGCCGGCCGAAATCTGCACCTGCACGTCCACGGCCCGGCCTTCGATCCCCTCGAAGGCGACGGTGGAGACGCGCGTGACCATGGGACCTGCTTCCAGACGCTGGGCGGGACTGTAACGGCCGCCGCCCGGTCGGGCGATTATACATTTTGCAAATTAACTGATTCAAGCTACGCCTACGCCACGCAGAGTTGCAGCGGATAGGCGCGAAATGGGGGCTGCTGATCGCGGTGTTGTCGCTGACGAGAGCTGCCGCTAGGTGGTTCATCGACAACGGTTGGATCGTGGACTTTCGAACCATGCTGGTTTGGAACACGATTTTCTACGCGCTCTTAGCGGTCGCGTTAGTTGTCCTCAGCGCCTACCCGGCCGCCCTCACGGCCTACTTCTGGACCCCATACCTGTTCGGAGCAGCGTGTCTCACTCGCGTCAATGAGCTGGTGTTCGCCTTCTACGGCGACGCGCTTCCGAAGAAGCCGGACAAGAAGCACAAAGGACTTCCGATCAAGAAACGGGGGCGTATCATCTTACTGACGCTTGCCTATATCGAAATCATTGGGTGGTTTGGATTAATCTACGCTGCCATTGAATCGATTTATCCAGGGCATAAGCCATTTGCTAAATCTTTCGAGTCGTTAGCCGACCCGTTTTTTGTGAGCGGAGTTACGCTAACTACGTTAGGTTCTAGTGAGTTCTACGCAGTGCGGCCATGGTCACGATTCGTAACGTTGTATGAAGCACTCATTGGAATAGTGTTTATAGCTCTCGGGCTCGCGGCATACCTCGGGTCTAAAGATCGGGATCAGCCGGCTTCGCCTCCGGCGGCTTAGGCTTCACGCTCCCGACCCGTTTCACTCTCTCCTTGAACCGCTCCGGGTCGTCATCCGTCCCGAGTTCGCGGGCGGCCTGCTTGAAGCCCTCCAGCTGTTCGGCGGGGGTCATCTTGGGGCGTGTCGCCTTAGCCATCTGCCCTCTCAGCAGTGGACGGATTCCACCGCGAATGTTAGCTAATACACGTTGAGGGCAGAAGCGCTTCGCGCCTCGCCCTCAACGGCGAACCAGCTACGGTCCCTATCCGACTGTTGTCACGGTTTGCCACACGGGGTGCTCCTAACCCGTCTCGCGGGACGGAAATCGGGGTTCTTCGGGTCCGAAGAGTGACCGGTCAGGGTTTGGCTCTTCGGCGGCGACTGAGATCGACACTGAAGGCTCGGGCGCAGTAGCGTCCGGGCCTTTCTTGTCTCGAGATTGGTTCGCGGTCCAAATGCCGCCTCGTAGCGTCACGAGCCTTTGTCGCTTCAGCCTGCTAAGCTGAGGGCTGAGGCTAGTTCGTGGGAACGCGGCGTTGAACCGGCGATTGAGCCTGTGCAGAACGTCGCGCGAGGTGAGGCCCTCAGGCGCGTCCTGTATCACTTGCAATGCCATGCCTTGAAGCGAGAGACGCTGTTGGCGCGGCTTGGCGGGCTCGGTCTTGCGCTCGCGATTCGTCGGCGGCGGGAAATCTAGCCCCAAGGCGGATGCTGCTCTCACGACCTCATCCCGATCTGCGAAGAGTTGGTCGATCTCAGCACGAGCGGTCGCCGCCGCGCGGAGTGCCTCCTGCTCGCGGGCGAGCAGGGGCACGATCTCGGCGTCAATTTCAGCGCGCCGGGCGATGAGAAACTCTTTTACCGAGGTTGCCATGGCGACTCTCCATATCCCGCCCCGACAACGTCTGCAAGTCAGGGGCAACGTTCAGCGGACAGAATGGGAACGCTCGCTCATGGTTTATGAATCGTTAATGGGCATGGTGGACTCCAGTCCCATTTCGGGACGGAGTCCGCCTCGCGTACGCGCGCGCACTGCCGCGTGCGCATAATGCGCGCGCGGGCGCTAAAGCCCTTTCAGGTTTGAATTTCTGGGAGGCAAATATTAGTTTAGGGGCGGCCAAGGCGGCGGTTTGACTACGGGAAGCGATCCGTGCCAACTTCTCATCGGCTCCCGTAGCCAACCGACATCGGCCCCGGCTCACGCGGGGCGTGAGTTGCGTAACTGAAAAGCGCCCCGCGAGGCCGGGCTTGGTCCCGGCTCCACGGAGGCCACCACGATGTTGGTGTGCAGTTGGCCGAAGGCGGTGTACGTTACGACGTACATTCGCTTTCGGTTCGGACGGCTTGAGCACGTATGTGCTCACTGCCGATCCTATCCGTCTCGCTGATTTCGCGGTCTGAGAGACGATAGGTCATAAGGCGGCTACGGGAGCCACCTCGTGTCGATTGAATCACATCATGCTTGCCGCGTCAAAAACGACGCTTTCGAGCTAACGGGTAGCCCTCACACGTTAGCTGTTCGGTACGTCAGCCGCTTCCCGACGATGCCCTTCAAGGCGCGATCCGCACGCGCCACGTCGCCGATCCCGAGTGCCACGCGGTTCGTGTAGCGGAACTCGAACTCCGCCAGATAGCGGTGCAGGTGCTTCTCAGCGCAGTGCTGATAGATGCCCTTCATGCCGCGCTTGAAGATCGAGAACGAGCCTTCGACGGTGTTCGTGTGAACCTCGCCCCGGCCGTATTCCTTCTCACCGTGGTTGACGCGCTCATGCGAGGCGAAGTGCTGGTCTAGCCCGAGATACCAGCGGCCCTCATCCGTGCGCACGTGAGCGTCCGGAGCGACGTTCGCCCGGATGATCCGCTGCAGCTCGCCCTTGGTCGTGCCCTCGACGTGGAACATGCGAGAGGACCCGCCGCGCTCGACAAGCGCCAGGACCGTGTTCTTGTAGGTGGTCGTGCCGCTCTTGCGGAGAGGCTGGCCCTCCAGGCGCCCGATGAAGGTCTCGTCCACCTCGACCGTACCGCCACCCGAACCCATGAGCGGTCCAAGGTTGCCGCCCTTCATGGCCTCTCGGATGCGGTGCGCCAGGAACCACGCCGTCTTGTACTGGACCTCCAGGATGCGGTGCAGCTGGTGGGCGCTGATGCCCTTCTTGGAGGAGCACATCAGGTGTACGGCCTGGAGCATCTTGTGCAGCGGAATGCGAGCATGCTCGAACACCGTCCCGATCTTGACGGTGAACTGCTTCCCGCAGTCCCGGCACTTGTGAAGGCCGTAGCGGACGCGCTTCTCGGGGTTCGCCTTGATGCGGGTGGCGTTGTTCACGACGCCGCAATGGCAGCACACCGGGCCGGCCGGCCACAGGGCTTCCTCTAGGAAAGCGAAGGCCGCTTCCTCATCGTGAAAGTGGGGCTGAGAGAGAACCGACATGACCGTAAGCTCCGATGCCGACGGTTGTACCCTACTCGGTCAGGTTTGCAAAGTGCATAATCGCCCCCGGTCGTCAAGAACATGACGTGAACAAAGAGGATCAACCCGGCGCGACCTGAGACTTACACCTCACGCGTGGATACCCGACTACTTCTGCGGCATATGTCGGAGCGGATCGGCGCCGTCCGGCCGTTCCGGAAGTGCGGCCGGTATTACGCCGATCTCTTGGAGCAGAGTGTGAACCGCAGCGCCAGCGCCTACTCCGCCGCCTCGCGGGACGCGTAGCCGAGCCTCCCGTTGAGGTCCTGGATCAGCCGCTCCGCGGCTTCCGCGATCACCGTCCCGGGCGGGAAGATGGCGGAGGCGCCGGCGGCGCGGAGCGCGTCGAAATCGCCGGGCGGGATGACGCCGCCCACCACGATCATGATGTCCGCGCGACCGTACTCCGCCAGCGCGGCCCTGAGCTCGGGCACCAGCGTCAGGTGCCCGGCCGCGAGCGAGGAAACGCCGATCACGTGGACGTCGTTCTCGATCGCCTGCCGGGCCGCCTCGCCGGGCGTGGCGAAGAGCGGCCCGATATCCACGTCGAAGCCGAGATCGGCGAAGGCGGACGCGATGACCTTCTGGCCGCGATCGTGGCCGTCCTGGCCCATCTTGGCGACGAGGATGCGCGGGCGCCGCCCGTCATCCGTCTCGAACATCTCGACCTGACGGCGCACGCGATCCACCGCGGCCGACATGGCGCCCGCCTCCCGCCGATAGACCCCGGAGATCGACTTGATCTCCGCCCGGTGCCGGCCCCAAACCCGCTCCAGCGCGTCCGAGATCTCGCCGACGGTCGCCTTGTGGCGCGCCGCCTCGATCGCGCCGGCGAGCAGGTTGCCCGAGCCGGAGGACGCCGCGTCCGAGAGGGCGCCGAGCGCCGTCGCGACGGCCGCCTCGTCGCGCTCGGCCCGGAGGCGGCGCAGCTTGTCGAGCTGCAGGGTGCGCACGGCCGAGTTGTCGACACGGAGCACGTCGATCTGCCGGTCCTCGGGCGGCCGGTACTTGTTCACGCCGACCACGATCTGCGCCCCGGAATCGATTCGGGCCTGGGTGCGGGCCGCCGCCTCCTCGATGCGGAGCTTCGGGATGCCGGCCTCGATCGCCTTCGCCATGCCGCCGAGCTTCTCCACCTCCTCGATATGGTTCCAGGCCTTGGCGGCGAGGTCGGCCGTCAGCCGCTCGATGAAGTAGGAGCCGCCCCAGGGGTCGATGGACCGCGTCGTGCCGCTCTCTCCCTGGAGGAAGAGCTGCGTGTTGCGGGCGATGCGGGCCGAGAAATCGGTCGGCAGCGCCAGCGCCTCGTCGAGCGCGTTCGTGTGGAGCGATTGCGTGTGGCCCTGCGTCGCCGCCATGGCCTCCACGCAGGTGCGCGCGACGTTGTTGAACACGTCCTGTGCGGTCAGCGACCATCCGGACGTCTGGCAATGCGTGCGCAGCGGCAGGGACTTGTCCGATTTGGGGTCGAAGCGCTTGACGAGCTTCGCCCAGAGGAGGCGAGCCGCGCGCAGCTTCGCCACCTCCATGGAGAAGTTCATACCGATCGCCCAGAAGAAGGACAGGCGCGGCGCGAACTGGTCCACGGTCAGCCCCGCCGCGAGGCCTGCCCGGATGTATTCGACCCCGTCCGCGAGCGTATAGGCGAGCTCGCGGTCGAGCGTCGCGCCCGCTTCCTGGATGTG
>CALMTJ010000359.1:679-1459 GCA_937872715.1 uncultured Methylobacteriaceae bacterium | reverse complement strand
CCCCACTTCTCCTCGAGCATCTTCGCCAGCTCGGCCGCCTCGAGGACGGTGAGGGACGAGAGGTCGTCAACGATTTTCGCGAGATCTGCCATGAGATGGGTTTCCTTGGATGGTTCGAACAGGGGTGGTTGAAGCGACAGCCTGCCTCAGGCCGCCTCGTCCTTCTTGGCGTAGGCCCCGAACACGCGGGCGAGCTTGGCCGCCGGCGCGTTGGCGAGCTGCGCGAGCTTGGTCGCGGGGGCGCTGATCAGCCCCACGAGCTTGCCGCGAAGCTCGTCCAGGGACGGCAGCGTCGCGAGCGAGCGCACGCCGTTCGGGTCCAGAGCGGTCCTGCCCATCGCTCCGCCCAGGATGACCAACTTCTCGTTGGTCTTGGCGAAGTCGACGGCGACCTTGGGTGCCGCGACCGGATCGCCCGAATAGGCGATCAGGGTGGGGCCCTTCATCAGGGCCTGGATGGACGCGACGTCCGTGCCTTCGAGAGCGATCCTGGTGAGGCTGTTCTTGGTGACCTTCACGGTGGCGCCGGCCTGCTTCATCTGCGCGCGCAGCTTCTGCATGTCGGCGACCGTGAGGCCCTTGTAGTGGGCCACGACCACGACGGCGGTGTCCGAGAACACCCCGTTGAGCGTCGTGACGAGCTCGCGTTTCGCTGCTCGGTCCACTGGCTCCTCCGGTCCGGGCGTTGCCGCCCGGGAGAGCGGAACCGCGATGCGGCCCCGCCGGTTACAGGTGCCGCCACGGGCGAAAAGCCCGGGCGACGTCTCAGAGGCCCTGTCC
>CALMTJ010000359.1:0-669 GCA_937872715.1 uncultured Methylobacteriaceae bacterium | reverse complement strand
TCTATCCACTGGCGCGCTCCTGGCCGGAAGGTGCCGCCCGGACGGATCCGGGCGGCGCCGCCGGGCTGGGCGGAACCGTTATTCGGCCCCGCCGGTTACGAATGCCGACCCGGGACGGTGCCCGGACCGACGATGGAGCCCTGTCCACCCCTCCCCGGCGAGCCGGGGCTGGGCGAGATGGTTCGAACCGTCTACGTGTCGCCGCGACGGGCGGCGGTGATTCGGCTTCCCCGTCTATGCAGGCGGACATTAAGCCTCGGGACCTGGATCCCTCGGCGCCTGCAGTCTCGGACAGAACAATGCCGGACCTTTCCGAAGGCGAAGCCTGCGGAAAGCCGGCCGCTTCCGTCCGGTCGCCCGGACGAAATACGCATACGATCACCGGCCGCGAAGCCGGCTTTCGCTCAGATGTGGAGACATGCCGCTTCCATAGCGGGTCGGGACGCGCCTGCCAAGACCCCCGCCGCCGCACCGCGGCGAAAAGCGCTACGCCTCGGCGCGCTCCGCTTGACGAGCCCCTTCCCGGTCGCGACGGTCGGAGTAGGAGATCGTGACGTAGATGAACGATCCGGTCGGTCCGTCCGTCATGGCCGGGCTTGGCCCGGCCATCCACGAAGAACGCTGCCGCGGGGGAGCCCGTCGACGTCACGGCTCCGGACGGACGTGGAT
>CALMTJ010000358.1 GCA_937872715.1 uncultured Methylobacteriaceae bacterium | reverse complement strand
TGCTCAAGCTGATCACGAGCGAGCTCCGCATCGGCGTCTCGGCCCGGCTCGCCAAGACGGCGCTGGCGAGCCTCGGCGAGTTCGATCCGGACGCGATCGAGCAGGTCTGGCACGGGCTAGAGCCGCCCTACCGCGACCTGTTCGCCTGGGTTGAGGGGCGCGGCCCGCGGCCGGAGAGCGTCGACCCCGTCCCGTTCCGGCCGCCGATGCTGGCGCACCCGATCGAGACGGACGAGCTGGAACGCCTGCCCGCGCCGGAATTCCGGGCGGAATGGAAGTGGGACGGCATCCGGCTCCAGGCCTCCGCCGCCCGCGACGCGGACGGCCGGCTCGTGCGGCGCATCTATTCCCGCACGGGCGAGGACGTGTCGGGCGCCTTTCCGGACCTCCTGGAGATCCTCGACTTCGAGGCGACCCTCGACGGCGAGCTCCTGGTCGTGCGGGAAGGGCGGGTCGAGAGCTTCAACGTGCTCCAGCAGCGGCTGAACCGGAAGGTCGTGACGCCGAAGATGCTCGTCGAGTATCCCGCGCATCTGCGCTGCTACGACATCCTGGCGGAAGGGGCCGAGGACCTGCGGCCGCTCCCTTTCGCGGAGCGGCGGGCCCGGCTCGAAGCCTTCGTCGCGCGGCTCGGGGAGCCCCGCATCGACCTGTCGCCGACGGTCCCGTTCGCGAGCTGGGACGAGCTCGCGGCGGCCCGGGCGGACCCGGCCGGCGCCGGGGCCGGCCTCGACGCGGAGGCGATCGAGGGCTGCATGCTGAAACGGGCGGATTCGCCCTACCTGCCCGGCCGCCCGAAGGGACCTTGGTGGAAGTGGAAGCGCGACCCGTTCCTGGTCGACGCCGTGATGATGTACGCGCAGCGCGGGCACGGGAAGCGCTCGTCCTTCTATTCGGATTACACGTTCGGCGTCTGGCGCGAAGGGCCAGGCGGCGACGAGCTGGTGCCGGTCGGCAAGGCCTATTCGGGCTTCACGGACGAGGAGCTCGGGAAGCTCGACCGCTTCGTCCGCAACCATACGGTCCAGCGCTTCGGCCCCGTCCGGGAGGTGGCCTATGGCCGCGACAAGGGCCTCGTCCTCGAGGTCGCGTTCGAGGGGCTGCAGCGCTCGACCCGGCACAAATCGGGCATCGCCATGCGCTTCCCGCGCGTTCACCGCATCCGGTGGGACAAGCCCGCCGCCGAGGCGGACCGGATCGAGACGCTGGAGCGCATCCTGGCCAAGGGGGAGACCGAGATGCACCCGGCGGCCGGCCTTCCCGCCGCGCCGCGCCGCGGCCCCTCCAAGAGCGCCCGGCCCCGCAAGGCCGCCGAGTAGGGTCGGACCGCTCCGTCCAGCTCATCATGGCCGGGCTCAGCGTCAACGACCTCCCGAACTCTCCTCCCCCTCGTGGGAGGGCTGAGGTGGGCGATCGCCGCGGTGATGTGCGCTCCGCATTCGGCGGTTGTACTCGTGCGACGAAAGTCTATATTGATGATCGACGACCGGCACGCGCCGGGGAGCCGGCCGCTGTCGACCACGAAGCTCATCATCACGGACGACCACCCGCTCTTCCGGGGGGCGCTCAAAGGCGCCATCGAGGCCTTCATGCCGGGCGCCGTCGTCCGGGAGGCGAACGGTCTCGACGAGCTCGGCCGGCTCCTGGCCGACGAGCGCGACGTGGACCTCGTCCTCCTCGACCTCACCATGCCGGGCGTGCAGGGCTTCTCCGGGCTCATCTACCTGCGGGCGCAGTTCCCGGAGGTGCCGATCGTGATCGTGTCCGCCACGGAGGAGGCCACCGTCATCCGCCGCGCCGTCGAGTTCGGCGCGTCCGGCTTCATCCCGAAATCCCTCGACATCGAGGGCATCGGCAACGCCATCAGGACCGTGCTGTCCGGCGACATCTGGGCGCCCCCCGACATCGACCTCGACACCGCCGAGGACCGCGAGATCATCGACCTCGTGCGCCGCATCGGCCGGCTGACGCCCCAGCAGATGCGCGTCCTGATGATGCTGTCCGAAGGCCTGCTGAACAAGCAGATCGCCTATGAGCTCAACGTGTCGGAGGCGACCGTGAAGGCCCATGTCTCGGCCATCCTGCAGAAGCTCGGCGTCGACAGCCGCACCCAGGCGGTGATCGCGGCTTCCCGCATCGGCGCCACGAGCCGCTCCCTCGCGGGCAGCAACTGACCCCCTCCTGGCGGGAGAACCGCTACCGGCGGCGCCCGCGCCGGTAGGAGCGGCGCCCGCCGCGTCGGGAGGGTTTGGCGGCCGCCGCCGGCTCGGCCGATGCGCCGGTGGTCTCGGCGGCCGATTGCAGGTCGGCGAGCTTCTGGCTCTGGGTCTGGAGGTTGCGGTCCGCCTCGCTCAGCTCGCGCCGGGCTCCCGAAAGGTTGCGCTGCGCGGCCAGGAGATCGGCCTGGACGTCGTTTCGGGTCTGGCTCACGCGGGTGAGCTCCTCGCGGGTGGCGCCGACCTTCGCCTGGAGGTCCGCCAGCTGCCCGGCGGCTTCCACCTGCCGGTTCAGGTCGCCCGACAGCTTGTCGCTCTTCTCGGCGAGTTCCAGGATCTGCAGCCGCTGCGCCTTCTGCACGGAGGCGGAGGACCAGGAGGCGAGCCCGAACAGCACCCATCCGAGCGCCGCCAGCGCCGCCAGGATGAGCGCCAAGGGCCTCGTCACCTCCGCCTTCAGATCAACCGCCATCCGAGCCCCTGGGCCAGCGCTCGCGAGCGACAGGCCGATCACGATAAAGTAGAAGCGCCGCTCCGATCGAAGGGCTCGTCCAGTTGTGCACACATTGTGATGGGAGCATGGCGAAGCCCGAGACGAGCCGCCTCCCGGTGACGAGGCGGCCCGGATGAGCGATCCGGACCCCGCCTCGGCCAGGATCCTGGCCCGGCGGCATGTCGGCACGAGCTGGCGGGACGCCGTCGCGGGCCGGGCCGCCTCCGCCGCTCCGGAGACGCTGGACGCCTGCCTCGCACGCTGCGACGGGCTGCTCGCGGACGGACGGACGGAGGCGGAGGCCGCCTTCCTGGCCCTCCGGGAGCACGACCTGCTCTGGCCGCTCGGTGCCGAACCGCCGATGCCGGCGGCCTCCGGCGAGGTGCCGGACGCGT
>CALMTJ010000357.1:2003-7480 GCA_937872715.1 uncultured Methylobacteriaceae bacterium | reverse complement strand
AGCGGACGCCGTCCCGCGACCGTCTCTCGGCCCTGGAGGATGCCGCCGCCCGTGTGCTGGCGGAGGATGCCGGAATCGTCCGGGCCTTCGGCAATGCGGCTCGCTCGCGGGTGTCGCGCCTTCGGTCCGTGCTCGCCTCCACGGGCCTCGACCTGCCCCGGCCGGCGGCAGAGCCGCCGATGGGCGGACCCCTCGTGCCCCTTCCGAAGAACTCGTCCGGCGGCTTCGACGTGCTGCTCGCCGAGATCGACCTCGACCTCTCGGAGGCCGCACGCCTCAAGGTGGCCGCGAGAGCCGTGCCGATCGGCATCCCGCTCGCGGGCGAGCTCGATCCCACGAGCCCGTTCGGCTACCGCATGGACCCTTTCACCAGGAGCCCCGCGCTTCACACGGGCGTCGATTTCCGCAGCGAGACGGGGGCGCCGGCCCGGGTCACGGCGGCCGGCCGCGTGACGATGGCGGAATACACGGGCGGCTACGGCAACCTCGTCGAGGTGGATCACGGGAACGGCGTCGCGACCCGCTACGGGCACCTCTCCTCCTTCGCCGTGGCGCCGGGAGAACGGGTTGAGGCCGGGGCCGTCATCGGCCGCACCGGCTCCACGGGGAGATCGACCGGCCCGCACCTTCACTACGAGGTGCGGATCAACGGCGAGCCCGTAAACCCGGTACGCTTCATCGAGGCCGGCCGGCTCTTCGAGCGCGGCGGCGGCTGACGCTCAGAAACGTCCGGCTCCGAACGGGGCGAGGTCGAGGAGCGGCTCCCCTCCCGTGGCCAGCGCCGCCGCGAGCCGCGCCGTGACCGGGCCGGCCGCGAGGCCGACATGGCCGTGCCCGAAGGCATGGACGATGTCCGGGCTCTGGCGGGACCGGCCGATCACCGGCAGGCCGTCCGGCGTCGAGGGGCGATGCCCCATCCACCGCCGGACCTCGCCTCCCGGGCCGAGATCCGGGTAGGTCGCGCGGAGGTGCCGGAGCAGGATGTCGGCGCGGCGCCAGTCCGGCGGATCGTCGATCCCGGCGAGCTCCACCTGGCCCGCGGCCCGCAGGCCGTCCGCCGTCGGCGTGTTCGCCATCCTGCCGTCGCTCGGCATCACCGGCACGCGGAGGGCCGCCGTCGGCTCCGTGAGGACGACATGGTAGCCGCGCTCGCTCGCGAGCGGGACCCGGTCGCCGGCCATCCGGGCCAGCGCTCCCGACCGGATGCCGGCCGCGATCACCGCCCGATCGCACGGTATGGAGCCACCCGCCGTCAGCACCGCCCGGAGCCGGCCCGACTCGACGAGGAACCCCGTCGCCGCCCTGCGCATCAGACGCGCTCCGCCCGCCGCGGCGGCCTCGACTATCGCCGCCACATAGTCTCCGGGGTCGACGCAATGCGCACCCGTCTCGACCAGCACGCCGAACCCGTAGCAGCGCGACAGCGAAGGCTCGCGCTGGCGCAGCTCGTCGGAACTCACCTCCAGCCACCGCACGCCGTTGTCGCGCCGGAGACGCCAGGGCAGCGCCTCCGCCTCGAAGGCCGCCCGGTCCGGATAGACGTAGAGCAGGCCCTGCCGGCGAATCAGCTCCGGCCGGCCGATCGCGGCCGAGAGGGCGGCGTGCCGGTCGGGAGCATCCGCCAGGAGGAGGCCGAGGAGGCGCGCCGTGCGCTCCACCTTGGCGATGCTCGACCCGGCGAGGAGGAAGCGGATCAGCCAGGGCGCGAGGCGCGGCAGGGCGCGCCAGCGGATCGTGAGCGGCCCCGCCGGGTCGAGCAGGAAGCCTGGCACCTTGCGCCACAGGCCCGGGCTGGACATCGGCACGACGGAGGCCGGGCTGATCCAGGCGCCGTTGCCGTAGCTCGCGGCCTGCGGCCCGCCGGGCTCGCCCGGGTCGAGGATCGTGACGTCGTGCCCTGCCCGGACGAGTTCGAATGCGGTCGCCGCGCCGACGATGCCGGCCCCGATCACGACGACGCGGAGACCCACCCGCTCAGCGCTCGGCCAGGATGCGGGAATTCGCCCGCACCGAGGCCTCGTCGACCGTGATGCCGAGCCCGGCGCCGTCCGGCACGACGACATGGCCGGCGCGGTTCGGCACGCGCTCGTGCAGCACGTCCTCCGTCAGGACGTGGTGCGGCATGTAGAACTCGCAGCCGAGCGAGATGCCGGGCGTCGCCGCGATCAGCTGCGTCCCGGCCGCGAGCGCGATGCCGCCCTCCCAGAGCGTCCCGCCGTAGCCGGGGAGGCCCGCGGAATCGGCCATCGCCATCAGGCCCTGCGCCTTCAGGAGGCCGCCCGTCTTCATGATCTTGACGGAGATCGCGTCCGCGGCCCCCATCCGGACGATCTCGGCCAAGTCGCGGATGTCGAAGCAGCTCTCGTCCGCCAGGATCGGCGTATCGAGCGCGGCCGCGAAGCCCGCCATAGCGGCAAGGTGGGAGCGCGGCACGGGCTGCTCGATGAAGGTCGGCGCGAACCGGTCGACGTCGCGCAGGAGCTTCAGCGCCCCGAACGGCTGAAGCGACTGGTTGTAATCGACGCGCAGGTCGATCGCGTCGCCGAACTCCGCCCGCATCGCCTCCAGGTTGGCGAGCTCCTCGCGGTGGGGCTTCACACCCGTCTTCACCTTGAAGATCGTGTGGCCGGCCGGCACCATGGCCCGCATACGGTCGAGATCGGCGCCGAAATCCGGGTCGGCGATCGAGAAGGAGAGCGGGATCGCGTCCCGCACGCGGCCGCCGAGCAGATCCGCGACGGAGAGGCCCGATCGCCGGCCGACGATGTCGAGGAGCGCGGTTTCGATCGCGACCTTGGCTTCCGGGTGCCCGACGAGAGCCCGGTCGAGCCTCGCCGCGAGCGCCCGGACACGACGCACGGGCGCGCGGAGCACGAGCGGCCGGAGGTAGATGTCGAGCGCCGCGAACACGCCCTCGGCCGTGCCGGTGAACACCTCCCAGGGCGCCGCCTCGCCCCAGCCCACGGTCCCGTCGCTGGCGGTGAGTTCGAGGAGCACCCGCTTCACGGTGCCCTTCACGTCGCCGACGCCCTGGAGCCTCGCCATCCGGATCGGGCTCTCGATCAGGAACAGCCGCAGGCGCTCGACGACGGGTTCCCGCATGCCGGCGCTACGATCCGGCCGGCGCGAGGGCCGCCCCGCCCCGGTGGAAATGGCTGAGGAAGGTGCGCGTCGCATCCTCGCGCGGCGCGTCGATCACCTGCCGGGCGGGGCCTTCCTCAACCACGATCCCGCCCCGCATGAAGACGACCCGGTTCGCGACGTCGCGCGCGAAGGCGATCTCGTGGGTGACGATCACCATGGTCATGCCCTCGGCCGCCAGCGCCCGGATGACGCCCAGCACCTCGCCGACGAGTTCGGGATCGAGGGCGGAGGTCACTTCGTCGAAGAGCATCACCCCCGGCTCCATCGCGAGCGCCCGGGCGATCGCGACCCGCTGCTTCTGCCCGCCGGACAGGGTCGACGGGTATTGCCCGGCGCGGTCCGCGAGACCGACCTTGGCGAGTTGCGCCCTCGCCCGCTCGGCCGCCTCTGCCTTCGGCAGCCGCCGCACGGTGACGAGCCCCTCCATGACGTTGCCGAGCACGCTCATATGCGGGAACAGGTTGAAATGCTGGAACACCATCCCGGTGCCGGCCCGGAAGGCGGCGAGCCGCTTCGCCGGCGGCAGCTTCTCGCCGGACCCGAAGGAGAAGCGCTCGTCGCCCACCCGGATGCGGCCGCCATCGGGGACGACCAGGAGGTTGAGGCAGCGCAGCAGCGTCGACTTGCCCGAGCCCGAGGGGCCGATCAGCGCCACGACCCCTCCCGTCTCGACGGAGAGGCCGATGCCGCGCAGGACGTCGAGCCGCCCGAAGCTCTTGCGGAGATCCGCGATCTCGATCTTCGGCTCGCCCGTCATGCGGCGGACGCGAGACGCCGCTCGCCCAGCCGGACCAGGATCGTCAGCGGGAACAGGATGGCGAAATAGGCGAGAGCCACGGCCGTATAGGTTTCGAGCGGCCGGAAGCTGTCATGGGCCGCGACCTGGCTCTGGTAGACGAGGTCCGGCACGGCCAGGACGGAGACGAGCGAGGTGTTCTTGAACTGGATGATCGACTGGTTCATCAGCGCCGGCAGCATCCGCTTCACGGCCTGCGGCAGGACGATCCGCCGCATGGATTGCCCGGGCGTCATGCCGAGCGCGGCTCCGGCCTCGCCCTGGCCGGCATCGATGGACACGATGCCGCCCCGGATGATCTCCGCGTAGAACGATCCGCCATAGAGGGAGAGGGCGAAGATGGAGGCCGAGACCGCCGTCATCTCGAGCCCGGTCAGGATCGGCATCGCGTAGTAGAACCAGATCAGCTGCACGAGGATCGGCGTGCAGCGGAACACCTCGATGAAGCCGAGGGCCGCGAGCCGCAGGACGGCGAAGCGGGACAGCATGCCGAGCGCGGCGATCAGGCCCGCGACGAGCCCGAACGCCACGATCGCGGCCGTGAAGCCGACCGTGACGCCGAGCCCGTTCAGAAGGAGCCAGCGGTAGCTCCACAGGATCCCGAAATCCCATTGGTACATGGGACGCGCCGACCGGTCCGCCGGCCGGGCGGGTTCAGATGGAGACGCCGGGCGGGAAATCCGCCTCCGTCACGCCGACCAGCTCCATGTTGGAGATGATGGCCTGGCGCACGAGGCCGAGCCCCTTGTTGAACTCGATCCAGGTCGAGACGTAGTCGCGCCAGGTCTTGTCCGCCTCGCGCCGGAAACCGGCATTGGAGGTCGTGGAGAAGATGGGCGTCGGCAGGAGGAACTGGCCGAGGCTCGGGCTCTTCTTCAGCACGGTCAGCGACAGGATGAAGACGAGGCACTGAGCGTCGACGCGCCCCGCCTGGAGCGCCGCCGTCGCGTCGTCGGCCGTCTTCAGGCGCGTGATCTGGGCCTTCGGGGCGAGCCGCGTCACCACCGCGTCGTGCGACGAGCCGGCATCGACGGAGATGCGGACGGCCGGGTCGTTCATCTCCGCCCAGCTCTTCTTCTCGAAGCCCTTCCTCGTGATCAGCGTGAAGGCGTTGTTGAAGACCGGCACGGAGAAATCGACGACGAGCGCCCGCTTCGGCGTCGGGTTCAGGCCGAAGAACACGTCGGTCTTGCCGGATTGGAGGTCGAGCACCGAGTTTCCCCAGGTCGTCTCCACGATCTCGAGCTCGGCTTCGAGCTCCTCGGCCAGCGCCTTGCAGATGTCGATGTAGAAGCCGCGCCACTGACCGGTCGTGAGGTCCTTGTGGTAATAGGGCGCGCCGCCGTTCACCGCCCCGATGCGGAGCTTCTTCGTGCGGCGCACACGGTCGAAGGTCGTCTCCGTCGCACCCTGCGCGACGGCCGGGGAGGCGATCGAGGCCGCCGCGGCGGAGAGAAGGGCCGGGGCGCCGCGGGGCCCCGGGCGGTTGCGGCGCGCGCGGCTGGTGGCAGCGGGCCCCCACGCCCGGCTGCCGGGC
>CALMTJ010000357.1:0-1993 GCA_937872715.1 uncultured Methylobacteriaceae bacterium | reverse complement strand
GCCGCTCATGTCGTTGCTCCAGGAAGTCCGATCGAAAGATCGCAACGCTCCCCTTCTCCCCTTGCGGGAGAAGGTGTCGGCGCGAAGCGACGACGGATGAGGGGTGCCGGCACAAACCCCTCATCCGTCACGGCTTCGCCGTGCCACCTTCTCCCGCAAGGGGAGAAGGGGCGCCGCATCGCGGCATCGCTCACAGCGGGATGTTGTCGTGCTTCTTCATCGGCATCTCGACCTTCTTCTCGCGCAGCATGGCGAGGGCTCGGCCGACGCGGCGGCGGGTGGAGTGCGGCATGATCACCTCGTCGACATAGCCGCGCTCGGCGGCGACGAAGGGCGACAGGAAGCGGTCCTCGTATTCCTTGGTCCTCGCCGCGATGCCCTCCGCATCCGTGCCCCGGAAGATGATCTCGACCGCGCCCTTGGCGCCCATCACGGCGATCTGCGCGGTCGGCCAGGCGTAGTTCACGTCGCCGCCGACATGTTTCGACGCCATCACGTCGTAGGCGCCGCCGAAGGCCTTGCGGGTGATCACGGTGACGAGCGGCACCGTCGCTTCCGAATAGGCGAAGAGGAGCTTCGCGCCGTGCTTGATCAGGCCGCCATATTCCTGCGCGGTCCCGGGCAGGAAGCCCGGCACGTCCTCGAAGGTGACGATCGGGATGCCGAAAGCATCGCAGAAGCGGACGAAGCGGGCCGCCTTGCGGGAGGCGTCCGAATCCAGGACGCCGGCTAGGACGGTCGGCTGGTTCGCGACGAACCCGACCGTGTGGCCCTCGATCCGGCCGAAGGCCGTGACGATGTTGCGGGCGAAGGCTTCCTGGATCTCGAACACGTCGCCCTCGTCGGCCACCTTCGCGATCAGCTCCTTCATGTCGTAGGGCTTGTTCGGGTTGGCCGGGACGAGCGCGTCGAGCGAGGGATCGACACGGTCGAGCTCGTCGAACGAATCCCACACGGGCACGCCCGCCGAGTTGCTGGCCGGCAGGAAATCGACCAGCCGGCGCACCTGGAGCAGGGCCTCGACGTCGTTCTCGTAGGAGCCGTCCGCGATGGAGGATTTCGTGGTGTGGACCTTGGCGCCGCCGAGTTCCTCGGCCGTGACGATCTCGTTCGTGACCGTCTTCACCACGTCCGGACCGGTCACGAACATGTAGGACGTGTCCCGGACCATGAAGATGAAATCCGTCATGGCGGGAGAGTAGACGTCGCCCCCGGCGCAAGGCCCCATGATGACCGAGATCTGCGGGATGACGCCGGAGGCGACGACGTTGCGGCGGAACACCTCGCCGTAGCCGCCGAGCGCCGCCACGCCCTCCTGGATGCGCGCCCCTCCGGCATCGAACAGCCCGATGATCGGCGCCCGCGCCTTCAGCGCCATGTCCTGGATCTTCGTGATCTTGCGGGCATGCGCCTCCGACAGCGACCCGCCGAACACGGTGAAGTCCTTGGAGAACACGAACACCGTGCGGCCATTGACGGTGCCCCAGCCGGTGACGACGCCGTCGCCCGGTATCTTGGTGTCGGCCATGCCGAAATCCGTGCAGCCGTGCTGCACGAACATGTCGAACTCCTCGAAGGAGCCGTGATCGAGGAGGAGGTCGAGCCGCTCGCGCGCGGTCAGCTTGCCGCGACCGTGCTGGGCGTCGATGCGGCGCTGCCCGCCGCCGAGCCGCGCCGCCGCGCGGCGATCCTCCAGGAGGGCGAGCATGTCCGTCATGTGTCGTCGAGCGGCCTCGGTGGCTGGGGCCGACGCCGTAACATGCCGGGCGGGGCTGGCAAACGCCCGGCATCGGACGGGCGGACGGCCGCCAGGGAATCCGCCCGTCCGCTCCCCACGGCGAAAGCCGAGACCATCCGCACATTACGACTTGGGTCCGGCCTGCGCCGGGATGAGCAGAGGGAGGGGGTGGGTACTCTCGCGCCGGAACCGCTTCAGATCTGGGTCGTGTGGCGTAGGTCCCGCACACCGGCGGCCCGAATTCCCTTTGCCGGG
>CALMTJ010000356.1 GCA_937872715.1 uncultured Methylobacteriaceae bacterium | reverse complement strand
GCCTCCGCCGGGGCCGTCCCGCTGGTGGAGGCGCTCGACACGCTCGCGGGCGAGCCGCGGCCCGATCTCGCCCCGGATGGCGCGGCCCAGGCCCGGCTCTATCGGGAGGGCGAGCCCGCGCCGGTCTTTCCCCTCACCGGAGGCGACCTCGTCCGGTCCGGGATGGCGGCCGGCCGGGAACTCGGCCGACGGCTCGCGGCCGAGCGCCGAGCCTGGCTGGATGCTGGCTGCCCGGACGTCTGGGCGCCGGACGGCTGGATGCCGGCCCCGACCGCCTGCCGGGAGGGGTCATGAGCGAGGCCGATGGCGGATCGGGTTCGCCGGCCGATGCGGGCGTCGAGGGTCCCGCCCGCCGCCGCCGCGTGTCCGTGCTGGCCGCGATCCCGGTCGCGGTGTTCGCCGGCCTCCTCGCCCTCTTCGCCATCCGGCTCGGCGCCGGAGACCCGTCCCGCCTTCCCTCCGCGCTGATCGGCCGTAAGGTGCCGGTCTTCGACCTTCCGGCCCTCGCCGGATTGCAGGACGGGGCCGGCCGGCCGGTGCCGGGACTGGCGAGCCCCGACCTGTCCGCCGGGCGGGTGACGGTGGTGAACGTCTGGGCGTCCTGGTGCGCGCCCTGCCGGGAGGAGCATCCGCTCCTCCTCGAAATCGGGCGCCGCGGCGGGTTCCGGCTCGCCGGCCTCGCCTACAAGGACAAGCCGGACAATTCCCGCCGGTTCCTCGGCACGTTCGGCAATCCCTTCACGGCCGTCGGCACTGACCCGGAGGGTCGCGCGGGCATCGAACTCGGCGTCTACGGCGTCCCGGAGACTTTCGTGATCGGCCCGGACGGCACCGTCCGGCACCGGCAGGTCGGACCGCTCACGCCCGAGACCCTGCCGGGCTTCCTGGAGGAGGTCCGCAAGGCCGCGCGCTGATCTTCAGCCGGCCGGGAGCTGGAACAGGACGAAGCCGCCGTAGCCGAAGATCATGAGGCCGGTCGCGACGACCAGGGTCCAGTAGAGCGGCCGGATGGCGGAGCGTCGCTCCGCCTCGCGGGCGAGCCGGCCCTCCGGGCCGAGGTCGCAGGACGCCATCATGCTGGCCGCGTAGAGCGCGGGCGTATCGGCACCGCCGACAGGTCCGTCCCTCTCCAGGTCGAGCCTGACGACGACAAAGGCGGCCAGCGTGCCGAGGATGCCCAGGCCCAGGAAGCCGACGACCCGAAACGAGGCGAGGACGATGAGGAACGCGACGGCCAGGAGCACCGGCAGCAGAGCGAGATCGATCCGCGTGAACCGCATGTCCGCCCCGATCACCAGGCGCGCCGGCGGCCGGTCATGCGCCCCGGCCTGTCCCGGCCGAGCCCCCCTTCGCCTCGTGCCGGAGGATCAGGGGCATCTGGGCCAGCGCGAAGGCGACGGTCAGCGGCATGATGCCGAACACCTTGAACTTCACCCACATATCCGTGCTCTGGCTCCGCCAGACGATCTCGTTCAGCGCCGCCAGGACGAAGAAGAACAGCGCCCAGCGCAGCGTCAGCTTGCGCCAGCCCGCCTCCGTGAGGTCCAGCATGGAATCGAGGACGATCGCGAGCAGCGGCTTCCGCCAGTAGAGGCCGGCCAGGAGGGTGACGCCGAACAGCGTGTTCACGACCGTCGGCTTCAGCTTGATGAAGAGGTCGTCCTGCAGGACGAGCGTCAGCCCGCCGAACACAAGCACCACGGCGGCCGAGACCAGCGGCATGATCGGGAGCCGCCGCACCAGCAGGTAGTGGACCGCGAGCGAGACGAGCGTCGCGGCCATGAACAGCCCGGTCGCCGCGAAGATGCGGTGGGTCTCGGCGAAGCCGAGCCTGTCCCCGTAGGCGTTGCCGACGAAGAACAGGACGAGCGGGCCGAGCTCCAGCGCGAGCTTGGCCATGGGATTGAGGCGCGTGCGACCGATCTCGTCCATGCGGCGGCTTCGTTCGGGTGGAGGCCGGTCTCTAGCCCCGTACCCCGGCGGCGTCCATCGAAGGAGGCTCAATGGAGCGTCGGGCTGTCCAGCCCGGCGATGGCGCGAGCGAAGTCGCGCGCCTCGAAGGGTTCGAGATCGTCCACGCCCTCGCCCACGCCGATGAAATGGACCGGCAGGCCGAACCTCGCGGCGAGCGCCACCAGGATGCCGCCCCGGGCGGTGCCGTCGAGCTTGGTCATCACGAGTCCGGTCACGGCCGCGGCCCCCCGGAAGATCTCCACCTGCGACAGCGCGTTCTGGCCGACGGTCGCGTCCAGCACGAGCAGGCTCGCATGGGGCGCGTCGGGGTCGAGCTTGCGGATCACCCGGATGATCTTTTCCAGCTCGGCCATCAGCCCGGCCTTGTTCTGGAGACGGCCGGCCGTGTCGATGAGGAGCACGTCGTCGCCCCGCGCCCGCGCCTCCGTCAGCGCGTCGTAGGCGAGCCCGGCCGCGTCCGCTCCCTGGCCGCGGGAGATCACCGGCGCCCCCGTCCGCTCGCCCCAGACCTTGAGCTGCTCGATCGCGGCCGCTCGGAACGTGTCCCCGGCCGCAATGGAGACCGCGAGGCCCTCGGCGCGGAACTTCTGAGCCAGCTTGCCGACCGTGGTCGTCTTGCCGGCCCCGTTCACGCCGGCCATCAGGAGCACGAAGGGCTTGCGGGTCCGGTCGACGGCCAGCGGCAGCGCGACGGGCGCCAGCACGGCCTCGATCTCCGCCGCCATGATCCTGCGGACCTCGTCCGGCGAGATCTCGCGGTCGTAGCGGCCGCCCCCGACCGCCGCCGTGATGCGGCCCGCCGTCTCGACCCCGAGATCGGCGCCGATCAGCACGTCCTCAAGGTCGTCCAGCGTTTCCCGGTCGAGCTTCCGTTTCGTGAACAGGCCCGTGACGCTGTCGCCGATGGCGGACGAGGTGCGGCGCAGCAATGTGGCGGCGGTGGCCCGTCGGCTGGGCA
>CALMTJ010000355.1:541-10642 GCA_937872715.1 uncultured Methylobacteriaceae bacterium | reverse complement strand
GGCCGGGCTGATGGCGCGGCGCTTCGAATCCTACAAGTCGCGCGTCGTCGGCCCGTTCTTCCGCGAGCATTTCCAGCGGATCGACCGCCAGATCGTGCTGGTCGACGTGCTGGCGGCCGTCGATGCCGGCCCGGCCGCGCTCGGCGAGCTCGAAGGGGCGCTCGACCGGGTGCTCCTCGCCTTCAATGCGGGCCGGAACTCGCTCCTGTCGCGGCTGTTCGCGCCCCGGGCCGACCGCGTCCTCTTCGCCGCCACGAAGGCGGACCACGTCCACCACACGAGCCACGACCGGCTGGAACGGCTGCTGCGCCACCTCGTCGCCCGGGCCGTGCGCCGGACGGAGGCCGCCGGCGCGCGGGTCGGGACGGTGGCGCTGGCCTCCGTGCGGGCGACCCGCGAAGCCTCCGTCCGGGACGGGCCGGAGACGCTGAAGGCCGTGGCGGGCGTGCCGGAGGCCGGCGAGCGGGTCGGCGACGAGGTGTTCGACGGCGAGACCGAGGCGGCGATCTATCCCGGCGAACTGCCGGCGGACCCGAAGGACGTCTTCGCCGACGCGGTGGAGCCCGGATCGCTCCGCTTCCCGCGCTTCCGGCCGCCTCGCCTCGCCCCCGACCCGGCCGGCCGTCATGCCGCCCTGCCGCAGATCAGGCTCGACCGCGCGCTCGAATTCCTGCTCGGGGACCGGCTTGCATAGCGGGTTCCGGCATCCGGCCTGGCCGGCCTTATCTGGCCTCGGAGGCCTTCTCCTCTGCCTCGATCTCGTCCAGCACGGCCTCGGGAGCCACGTCCTGTTTCAGCTCGTCGATCTCGGCGTCCGCATCCGTGTGAATGTCCATCTTGGCCGCGATCGCCGAGACAAGCGTGACGAGCCGGGTCACCTCATGCTCGGACAACAGGCTGATCTGAAGGTCGAGATCGGCCCGCTTGTCGGCCGCTGCCGCCATCCGGTTCTGGCTGATCAGCACGAACGTCGACAGGAAGATCGCCTCGACGGACGCCAAGGTGCCGAGGACGACAAAGGACTCATCCCATTTCGGGAGAAACGTCACGAGCCCGGTATTCACGGCGACCCAGACGCCGAACGCGATCGCATGGATGTAGACGAAGGCGATGCTGCCCGCGAAGCGCGTGACGAGTTCGGCGGTGCGCTCCTGCAGCCCGGCCGACCTCTTCTCGGCCGATCTCCGGTCGCTCAGCGCACGGATATTGCGCGCGAGCGCCGGCGCGAGTCCGGTCGGCTGTGGCGGCGGTACCGTCGGGCTGAGAGTCATCGGACACCTTACCATGCGCCGGCGAGCCGGTTCGACGAGCCTCGCGGTCGCGGTGTCTCGTCGACGAGCTATCGCGCCGATCCCCATTGCCGATCCTCCGACACCGCACAAGGCGGCTGCCGTCGGCGCGAGCGGGCCGGGGTGCGGCCGGTTGAGACCGGAGGGCCGCTCGCCTAGATCATGTCGGCCATGATGTCCCGACCCCGCGCCTTCAGGCTCGATTCCGGCCCGGCCGGGCAGGCTTCTCTGGTTATCGAGGAGCCGGCGGGTGCGATCGAGGCGGCGGACGGCGTGCCTGTGCTGCCGAAGCGGCGGCGGGGCGCCCCGTGGTCCGGGCTTTTCCTGTCCGCGCTCGGCGGCCTCGCGAGCCTCGGGATCGGGCTCGCCTTCGAGCGCCTCGTGGCGGATCTCTTCGCCGCCGCGCCCTGGCTCGGATGGGCCGCCCTGACGCTCGGCGCGCTCGCGCTCGTGTCGCTCCTCGCGATCGTGGCCCGGGAGGTGCGGGGCGTCTGGCGGGAGCGCCGGGGGGAGCGCCTCCGGGGGGAGGCGACGGAGGCCCTGGCGGTCCGGGACGCCGCCGCCGCCCACCGCATCGCGCAGGAGCTCGCCGCCTCCCATTCCGGGCCGCTCGGGCCCGGTCCCCGCGTCGCGGATGTCGCGGACGATATCCTCGACGCCGAAGACCGTCTCGCGATCGCGGAGCGCTCCCTCCTGTCGCCGCGCGACGCGGATGCGAAGCGGGCGGTCGCGGCGGCCGCGAAACAGGTCTCGGTCGTGACCGCCCTGTCGCCGCGGGCGATCGTCGACGTGGCCTTCGTGGTCTTCGCGGCAGCCCGGCTGCTGCGTCGCGTGGCCGCCATCTATGGCGGCCGGCCGGGCTTCGTCGGCGGGCTCAGGCTGGCGCGCGCCGCCTTCAACCACCTGGCGGTCACGGGCGGCGTGGCGGTCGGAGACAGCCTCCTGCAGCAGGTGCTCGGCCTCGGCATCGCGGCCCGCATCTCGGCGAAGCTCGGCGAAGGCGTGCTGAACGGGCTGATGACGGCACGGTTCGGCCTGTCGGCGATCGAAGTGTGCCGGCCGCTTCCCTTCATCCGCGAGCCCGTGCCGCGCATCGGCGACGTCGCGGGAGAGCTGCTGTCGCGGGCGCCGGACGGGCCACCGCCGGCCTGACGCCCGGCAGGATCTG
This sequence comes from uncultured Methylobacteriaceae bacterium, assembly GCA_937872715.1. Taxonomy (GTDB): domain Bacteria; phylum Pseudomonadota; class Alphaproteobacteria; order Rhizobiales; family Beijerinckiaceae; genus Enterovirga. Next base: position 8,185 of record CALMTJ010000355.1, on the reverse strand, counting down.
CCGGGTGGACGCTTCTCGGCCACCCTTCCGGGGCGTCCCTGCCGGTTAACAAGGCTATAATTCGTTTTAGATCAGGTATTTAGCCCTGGCACGCCGGTTGCTCGATCCCTCCCGTCTAAGCCGGTGCGTTCCTGCCGGCCGGAGGGTTCGCGTCATGGGTATCCTGGGTGCTCTGTCGACCGCGGTGTCGGGTCTCTCCGCGCAATCCTACGCGCTCGAGAACATCTCGGGGAACATCGCCAACTCCCAGACGGTCGGGTTCAAGGGCGTCGGCACGAGCTTCCTCGACCTCGTCCAGGACAGCGCGGCCGGGCAGGAGACCTCGGGTTCCGTCGCCTATTCCTCGCTCACCAACACGCTGCAGGGTACGCTCAGCGCGACGGGGGTCCCGACCAACATGGCCCTGTCCGGGGACGGCTACTTCGTCGTCTCGAAGAACACCGGCTCCTCCAGCCAGCCCACCTTCACGGGCTCGAGCCTGTATACGCGGCGCGGCGACTACACGACCGATCAGAACGGCTATCTCGTCAACGGGGCCGGCCTCTACCTCGCCGGAACCTCCTACAACCCGTCGACGGGAGCCGTGACCGGGTCCTCCACAACGCCCGCCAAGGTGTCGAAGTCGCAGCTCCCGGCCAAGGCCTCCACCAGCATCGCCTATTCGGGCAACCTGCCCTCCACGCCGAAGCCGAACAACTATTCCTCGACCGTCAGCGGCTCCGACATGCTGAACCCGGCCGATTTCTCGACGAACCCGGTCACGACCGGCACGGTGGTCGGGGCCGACCAGACGACCTTCCTGAACGAATCGATCAACGGCGGCGAGGTGAGCCTCTACAATTCGGCCGGAAGCTCGGCCACGGCCCAGCTCCGCTGGGCCAAGACCGCGAGCGCGTCGTCCGGCACGACCTGGCAGCTCTTCTACCAGACGAACTCGTCCGCCGGCGCGACGGACGTCGCCTGGAAGAGCGTCGGCAGCAACGTCACCTTCGGGACGGGCGGAGCCCTGACGTCGAGCTCGAACGTCTCCGTGTCCAACCTCACGGTCGACGGCAAGAATTTCGGGACGATCAACCTCTCGTTCTCCTCCGGCCTCACCCAGTACGGCGACACCAACGGCACCGCCACGACCACCGTCGACCAGAACGGCTATTCGGCCGGAAGCCTCACGGGCATCTCCGTGGGCAGCGACGGCACCATCACGGGCAGCTATTCGAACGGCCAGAACGCCAAGCTCGCCCAGGTGACGATCGCCCATTTCGCGGCCAGCAACGCCCTGAAGCGCGAGGACGGCGGCGCGTTCTCGGCGACGCCCGATTCCGGCCAGGCCACCTTCGGGCTGAACGGCACCACCATCGCGGGCGGCTCCGTCGAGCAGTCGAACACGGACATCTCGGACGAGTTCTCGAAGATGATCGTCACCCAGCAGGCCTATTCGGCGAATACGCGGGTCATGTCGACAGCCCAGCAGATGCTGCAGGACGTGATCAACATCATCCGTTAGGGCCGGCCCCTTTAGGAGAGGGCAGAGATGAGCCTCTCATCCGCCATCGGGACCGCCTATTCGGGCCTGCGCGCCACGCAGGCGGCGATGGACGTCGTCTCCCAGAACGTCTCGAATTCCGGCACGGTCGGCTATACGCGGCGGGTCCTGTCCGCGACGGCCCAGCTTTCCGGGACGCAGACCACGGGCGTGAACGTCATCGGCGCCACCCGGGTGCTGGACGGGCTGGTGCAGAAGCAGCTCCGGCTGGAGAACGCGGGCGCCGCCTACACGGCGACCCGGGCGGGCTACGCGACGTCGCTCGACGGCATCTTCGACCCGGCCGGCGGGGCGAACTCGCTCCCGACGCTCCTGTCAGGCCTGACCTCGTCGCTGCAGGCGCTGGCCGCGAGCCCCTCGTCCTACACGACCCGGGCCGCGGCGGTCTCCGCCGCCTCCAACCTCGCGGGCCAGCTGAACGACGTGTCGGACGGCGTCACGGCACTTCGCCAGGATGCCGAGACCGCGATCGGCCAGGGCGTGTCCGCGGCGGACGGGCTCCTTCAACAGATCGCCTCCGTGTCCCGGGCCATGCGGGCGAGCCCGGAGGCGGCCGCGAGCGCCGGCCTCCAGGACGGGCGCGATGCGCTGATCGATCAACTGTCCCGGTACATGGACCTGAAGGTCGCGACGGACCCGTCCGGCGCCCTCCGGATCTCGACGACGGGGGGATTGCAGCTCTTCGACGGCGTGAACGCGACGCGCCTGTCCTTCGACGCCCGGCCGACGCTCGACGCGTCGTCCGCCTACAGCGCCGACCCGGCCAGGCGCAGCGTCGGGACGATCACCGCCACCGGCCCGTCCGGCGGCACGACGGACGTGCTGGCGACGGGCGCGATCCGGTCGGGCTCGATCGCGGCACTCGTCGAGCTCCGCGACGAGGTTCTCCCGCAGGCGCAGCGTCAGGCGGACGAGGTCGCGGCCGGGCTCTCCTCGCTCCTGTCCGACAAGAAGGTGGCCGGGACGGCCGCGACCTCCGGGGCCGCGTCGGGCTACGACCTCGACCTGTCGGCGCTGCGGAACGGCAACAGCTTTTCCGTGACCTACACGCAGAACGGCACGGCCAAGACCGTCACCTTCGTGAAGAGCGCCTCCGCGGCGGCGGCCGCCGCCGCGACGGGTTCGGGCACGGGCGTGACCGGGATCGACGTCTCCGGCGGCATGGCGTCCGTCGTCTCGCAGGTGGCGGCGAGGCTCGGCTCCGGCCTCGCGGTGTCGAGCCCTTCCGGCTCGACGCTGCGCATCCTGGACGACGGCGCGACCGGCCACACGGAGGTGGCCGGCTTGTCAGGCACCTCGACGGCCTCCACCACCCTGTCCGGCGGCCCGGAACTGCCGCTCTTCATCGATGGCGGCAGCGGCACGCCGTTCACCGGCTACGGCGCCGCGGGATCGCAGCTCACGGGCTTCGCCGGGCGGATCGGCGTCAACCCGGCGGTGCTGGCGGATAACGGCACGCTCGTCGCGAGCTCGTCCGCGACGTCGCCCACGGACGCGACGCGCCCGAGCTTCCTCCTGACCCAACTTCGGGACGCGAGCCTCACCGTGTCCGGAGATGTCGGGATCGGCGGATCGGGCAGCCTCTTCCGCGGCACGTTGAGCGATCTCACCGACCAGGTGATCGCGACGCAGGCCGCGAACGCCAATACGGCGAAGAGCCAGGACGACAGCCAGCAGGTCGTGCTGAACGCGATCGGGAGCCGCTATTCGGAGACGGCCGGCGTCAATATCGACACGGAGATGACGCAGCTCATCCAGCTCCAGACGGCCTACGGGGCGAATGCCCGGGTGATGTCGGCCGCGAAGCAGATGATGGACGCCCTGATGTCGGTCGGGGCATGACGATCTCGGCCTATGGCGCAGCCTCCGTCGCGACCGCCCGCGCCGACGCGACCTATGGCCGGCTCAAGGCGGACCTGAACACCGCCCAGGTGCAGCTCTCCTCCGGCAAGGTGGCGGATACGGTCTCGGGGCTCGGGGCCGACGGGCTGACGGCCCTCACGCTGACGAGCCGCCTCTCCAAGCTCTCCGCCTACGGCGACACGATCGCGAACGCGCAGCTCCGGGTCGAGCTGATGTCGACCGGGCTGGGCCAGCTCGCGAAGCTCTCCGGCTCGCTCGCGACCTCCCTATCCAATTCGTACGACACGACGGCGATCGGCCGGAGCGCCGCGCAGGTGTCCGCTCAGGACGGCCTCCGGCAGGCGATCGAGGTGCTGAACACGGAGCTCGGCGGCAGCTACCTGTTCGCCGGGCGCGGCTCGAACGGGCCGCCCGTCGCCCCCGCCGATCTCCTGCTGAACGGCGACGCGACCCATGCCGGCCTGAAGGACGTGGTCGCGCAGCGGCAGGCGGCCGATACGGGACCCGACGGGCTCGGACGTCTCGCCGCCTCGTCGGCGGGCACGACAGCCACCCTCTCGGAGACGGCCGCGAACCTGCCGTTCGGGCTGAAGGTCGCGGGTGCGACCAGCTCGGGATCGGCGCTGTCGACCGCCGTCTCGATGACGTCGCCGGCGCGGGCCAGCATCACGGTCGGGTCGCAGCCGGCGGCCGGCGACACGGTGACGGTCACCCTCGGACTGCCGGACGGCACGACGGAGACGGTGTCCCTGAGGGCAGGACCGGCCTCGGGCGCCGTCGGCACGCCCTTCGCGATCGGCGCGACGGAAGCCGACACGGCGGCCAACATCGCGACCGCGCTCGGCACCGCGCTCGGCGGCCTCGTCGGGACGACGCTCCCGGCCGCGTCCGCCATCAAGGCGGCCGGCGACTTCTTCGCCGGCACGGCCGGTTCCCCCACGATGAGGGTCGCGGGGCCGCCCTACGCGACGGCGACCTCCCTCGTCGCCGGCACGGCGGCGGACACCGTCGCCTGGTATTCCGGCACGACCACATCCTCTCCCCGCGACACGGCCGCGGCGAGGATCGGCGACAACCAGGGCGTGGCGCTGGGCTCGGAGGCGAGCGAGGCGGGGTTCAGGACGTACCTTGCCAGCCTCGGAGCGCTCGCCGTGTCGAGCTTCCCGGCGGCCGATCCGTCATCGGCGAGCCGCTACGGCGCGCTCGCCAGCCGGGTGGGCACGGCGCTGACGTCGGCCGGCGGAACGGACGCCATGCAGGCCGTCGTGACCGACCTGTCCCTCTCGGCGGCGACCATGGACGGCGCGTCCGACCGCCTGAAGCTGACCCGGAACCAGCTCCAGGACGCGCTGTCCGGCATCCAGGATGCCGATCCGACAGAGACCTCAATGAAGCTCCTGGACACCCAGACGCGTCTTCAGGCGAGCTACCAGACCACGGCGGCGATCGGCAAATTGTCGCTCGTGAACTACCTCTGAGGAGGGGCGCCCGGCTCGACGGCCCGCAGGATGCGCTCGCCCTCCTGGTCCACGATCTGCCGGCCCTTTGCGAGCGAGAACTCGAGCGCGTCGTCGGCGGAGCCGAAACGATCGGCCCGCACGTAGCGGTGCTCCTTCCGGACGCCGCCCACCTCCTTCGAGATCGTGCCGGCCAGCTGATATTGACCGCCCTCGGATTTGTACGGCTCGGCCCGGACGGTGAACCCGTCATGCTCCACCTCGCGGGTCGGACCGGCCTCGGCCGCCTTGGGCGCCCCGCCGCCGAAGAGCTTCGACCAGAACGACACGGCGATCCGCCTCCCGGTTGGGTTCAGTAGAGATCAAGATCGCCGAGCTTCACCGCGAGACCCGGGTCGCAGGCAGGCGTGAGAACCTCGTCCGACCCGAGGTCGCGCACCCGGCCGTACCCGCCGGGTCCCGGCTCGCGGTGGATCCGGGTCTCGCGGGTCACGGCGTTCACGACCCAGAGCTCGACGATGCCGAACCGCCCGTAGAGCTCGGCCTTGCGGCCGAGATCATAAACGAGGCTCGAGTCGGACAGCTCGACCACCAACGTCGCGGTGCCTGCGCTCAGCCCGTCCCAGCCTACGCGCTTCGGGTAGACGACGAAATCAGGCTCCAGGTACGTGTCGGGGGAGAGCCGCAGGGTCGTCTCCGTGGCGACAACGAGATCCGAGGAAATACGCTGCGCCCAGTACATGGAGAGCGCGACCTTCAGTCGTTCGTGAAAACTGCCTTTCGGCGACATCGGAACGACCTCTCCGCCGATCAGCTCGAGGCGCTCGTGCCTCGGCAAGATGCCGACCTGCGCCATCCACTCCACCTCCTGAACGGTAAAGCGCCGACGCGGCAGGCCTTCGGCTTCGTTGGTCGTGTGGAGGAGGGCTGACATGCTGCAACCTACCACATCGGGCGAGCGGCTCGAAATCGCACGTTCAGCCCTTGCAGAACCTGACAGGACCTTTTGACGATCGGTGCGTCTTGGCGGGCTTGGCCCGGCCACCCACGTCCGTCCGACGCCGTGACGTCGGCGGGCTTGCTTCCGGCAACGTCCTTCGTGATGGCCGCGCCATGCCCGGCCATCACGGATCGACAGCCTTATAGACGTTCGAAGTCTCGACGACGTGTCAGCGCGTCGGAAATTGGTCGAGCGTGAAGGACAGTGCGGCCGGCGCCTCGATCGGCTCAAGACGGGCGGCGGGATCCACCTGGCGAACGGAGCCGTAGCCGCTCTCGCCAGGCTCGCGGTGAACGTGGGCGACGCGGCGGGCCACGTCGATCACCCACAGCTCACGAACGCCGAACGAGGCGTAGATCCCGGGCTTGCGCCGGAGATCGTAGGCGAGCGAGCTGTCGGCCACCTCGACTGCGAGCAGCACGTCCGGACCCTTGAGCCCCTCCAGGGAGGCTCTCGGCCGGAACACGATGAAATCAGGTTCCAGGTAGGTGTCGTCGGACAGATAGAGACCGCCTTCCTGAAGATAGTCGAAGCCGTCCGGGCAGGCGCGGCCCCAGAGCCGGTTGATGGCACCCTTGAGGCCCTCGTGACGGTAGCCCTTGGGCGACATCTCGACGAGCTCCCCGTCCAGGACCTCCAGCCGCTCGTCCTCGTGGACGAGACCGACCTCGACCATGCGCCGGACGTCCGCGACGCTGAAGCGGCGGCGCCGCGCCCATCCGGTGTCCGATTTCAGCTCCGCCGACATGACCGGACGCATAGCACGATCGGCGCGGCCCGGAAGGATCGGCAGCGCTCGCCCTGCGAAACTCGGAAACTCGCGGCCGCGGCTCGAATGCTTCCGCGTTCGGAGCGCCTGCGCGCCGATCCGACAGGTGCGCTCGCGCGCGCCACCCTGAGCATCGCTGTCCGAAGAGCCAGGACGCGTCAGCCCGAGGCAGCTGCCCCGGCAGCGGCGGCCGCCGCCGAACGGGGCTCCTTCAAGCTGTAGAACCCCGCCTTCCCCTTCCGGATGTTGTCGCGGATGTAGGGAAATCGCTTGTCACTCACGCTCAGACCGTTGGAGAACCAGTCCTGGACGATCTGCGCCTGCTCCTCCTTGCCGAAATCGTCCCAGCTCTTCTTCCCGAGATTGCCCTCGCCATACTGATAGGCGTTACCCTGCCGCTGGCACTGGCACACGATCGAGCTGAGCCAGACGGCGGCGATCCCCCAGCTGTTCTCCGCCTGCCAGACATGCGTCATCTCGTGGATGAAGACGGCCTTGTAGTCGAGGCTGTTGACCGCCGTCTCGTCGAAGGCTTGCCAGCCGAGGAAGATGTCGTAGCGGCCGAGGCCGAAATCGCGTGCCGTGAACGGCCTGTTACCGATCCCGAGGGAACTCCAGACCATCACCTGCCTGGTCAGAAGTGAGCGCGGCAAGGAGCTGGCGAACACGCGCTCGCACATGACCAGCTCGCCATCGCTCAGATTGCGCCCCCTGCTCATCTGAATGCCCCTTTTTCGGTCCGGGCGGAACGGTGAGGTCCTCCGTGCCGCCGGCATGCGTCACTCTATCCAGGCCGGGCCGACGGTCAAACCGCCGCAGGCCTGCTCCGGTCACCAGCGCCGGGCGAAGAGGCTTGCGACCAGCCGCACGTCCTTAGAGCTTCCAACGAAACCTCCGGGATTCCGGTCGGTCCGTCATGGCCGGGCTTGCCCGGCCATCCACGAAGGACGCTGCCGCGAGGGAGCCCGTCGACATCACGGCCCCGGACGGACGCGGATGGCCGGGCCAAGCC
>CALMTJ010000355.1:0-531 GCA_937872715.1 uncultured Methylobacteriaceae bacterium | reverse complement strand
CCGGGGCCGCGCGGGCGCCCGGCCACACCCCGCCCCCGCCGGCCCGGGTTGGGCCGGCCCACCCCCGCCCACGACACTCGTATCGTCGTCAGTTCTGTTTGGGGCTCTAGTTGTCGAGGAAGCTGCGCAGCTTCCTGGACCGGCTCGGGTGCTTCAGCTTGCGCAGCGCCTTGGCCTCGATCTGGCGGATACGCTCGCGCGTCACGCTGAATTGCTGGCCGACCTCTTCCAGCGTGTGGTCGGTGTTCATGCCGATGCCGAAGCGCATGCGCAGCACGCGCTCCTCGCGCGGGGTCAGCGAGGCGAGCACCCGCGTCGTCGTTTCGCGGAGATTGCTCTGGATCGCCGCATCGATCGGCAGCACGACGTTCTTGTCCTCGATGAAATCGCCGAGGTGGCTGTCCTCCTCGTCGCCGATCGGGGTCTCCAGCGAGATCGGCTCCTTGGCGATCTTGAGGACCTTGCGGACCTTCTCCAGCGGCATGGCGAGCTTCTCGGCCAGCTCCTCCGGGGTCGGCTCGCGGCCGATCT
>CALMTJ010000354.1 GCA_937872715.1 uncultured Methylobacteriaceae bacterium | reverse complement strand
GGGGGGCGGGCTACCTGTTCTCGCCGGAAGGCAAGGGCTGACCGGCCGCTCGCGCCGGCGAAGGCCGGCATCCAGATCGTCATGGCCGGGCTTGGCCCGGCCACCCACGTCCGTACCGGGCCTCAATGTCGACGGGCTCCCTCGCGGCGGCGTCCTTCGTGGATGGCCGGGCCGACCCTGGCCATCACGGACATGCCGGTACTCAGCAGGTTTCGCTGGACGCGGTCAGTCGAACGAAGTCATCGAGCATCATTCGGAGACCTGTCGCGACGGATGCCGGCTCGGCTCCGCCGCCGCCCGGTTTCGGATCGCCGTGAAGGCGGCGGCGACGATCGCTTCCGAGGCGAGACCGACGACGGCCCCGGCCGCGAGGTCGGCCGGGTAGTGCTTGGCTCGCGGAAGCTGGACCAGCGCGATCGCGGCGGCCGCTCCGTAGGAGGGCATGGCCAGGCCGGGATAGGTTCTGACCAGCCCTCGTGCGGCCGCGACCCCGCCGGCCGTATGTCCCGACGGGAAGGAATGCTCGGCCGGGCCTTCCTCCCCGCGAGCCTCGAACTGATACTCTTCGCCGTCCAGGACGGCGTGGGGCCGCGTCCGGGACACGAGGGCCTTGACCGCGCTCTTGATCGCGATCGCGACCAGGATCGAACCCAGCATGCGGGTGCCGGCTTCGGCGAGGCGGGGCCGGGAGGTCGCGAGGCCGAATGCCAGGACCGTCCCGCACGCGACGAGCGACGGCGCCTGGTCCGCGATCTCGCTCAGGGCGCCGAGGGCGCGGACCGCCGGGTGGTGGCGGCTCTCGCCCAAAACCGCCGCGACCGCGATGTCCGCCTCCTCGGCTCGCAACGAGAGCGCGACGTCGCGATCCTGATCAGCGGGCAAGGTCACCTCCAGGTCGAAGCTGCGGACGGCGAGCCTGCACGCCGTGTTCGGTCAGGCGGCGAGGTGGAGGACCTTGGACGGGGATGCCGCGATTCCCGACGCCTCGTCGATGGCCGCCATCACGGCGTCCGTCGCGCTCTGGTGCACCATGTGCCCGACACCCGGCAGGCGATGGAAGGTGCTGTGCGGCAGTTGGGCGTGGAGCCGCCCCGACTGGTCGTCGATGTCGACGATGCGGTCATCCTCGCCGGCGATGATCGCGACCGGCATCTTCGTCAGCTCCGCGTAATGGGAGCGAGCCGCCGCCGCATCCGGGATCATCAACGCCGATTCGGCCGCGCTGGCGCGGATCTGCGAGGGCCTGAACACCATCTCCTTCGGGAAGCCGTCGAACTTCGCCGGCACGGGCGAGGGGCCGAAGAGCTTCCGGGTCAGGAGCGGCCACATGAGCCGGGAAAGGACCGGCGACAGGGTGTAGCGCAGGATGTCGCCGACCGCCGGGATGGCCGGACCGGACGCCGTGACGACATCCGCCCGGACGCTCGGGTAGTAATAGCCGGAGGCCAGCACGAGAGCCCTGACGGCTTCGGGATGGTTCAGGGCGAGAGCGACGGCGACGGAGCAGCCCCACGAATGCCCGAGCACGGTCGCGCCGGCGACGCCCAGCTGTCCCAGGGCCGCGCCGATCAGGTCCGCCTGCGCCCGATCGGTCCAGACCGTCGTTCGGGGACGCTCGCTATGCCCATAGCCGGGACGGTCGAAGGCGATGACGCGGTAGCGCTCGGCCGCGATGTCGATCAGGCCGCTGGAGGCGAAATCCGCGATCATGCTGCCGTTGCCGTGCAGCAGGACGAGCGGCTCCCCCGCACCGCGCTCGACATAGTGGAGCCGCACGCCCTCCACCTCGATGAACCGTCCTGTCGGAGGATTGCGGCGCTCCGCCCGCGCCGCCAGCCGGGCGTTGACGATGGCCGACACGCCGAGAGCCGCCGCGGCGACGCCGAACCCGACCGCATAGGGGCGAGCGAACGAGCTCCGTCCCGCGAACATCGCCGGAGGAGAGGCCGCGCGCGCCCGCATCTTGCGAGCCCTGGATCGAGGTGACGTCATGGTGGGTGTCCGGTCTCGCATGCACGACGACCCGGGCGATCCAGGTTATGTTGCAGTGCAAAAAGAACGGGCGAGCGGGTTCGGAGTTCCCGGCCGGGCGATGCCGGCGAGGATCATGACGGGAGGCGTGGCCGGGTCTTGCGCAGCGGATTCGGGTTCGCAGGCGCGTCTGGCCCCACCTCACCGGGTGCTCGACGGCATCGGCTCAAGCTCCGGCGAATTCGGCAAGCTCATCGGACGGTCGGCACGCTCAGCCCGGATCACGGCAGGTGAAAGAACCATATCTCCGTCGCCAAGCCGAACAGGTCGGACGCCGCTCCGGCATTCCCACCAGCGGACAAGGCTATGACCTCGTTGAAATAGCGCGCGCCGTCGAACAGATCGATGTGATCGCCGATCTTCTGTTCTCCCGTCTTGCGGGTGAAACAATCCTTGAAGAAGACGACGCCCGTCATTCCCGCCAGGATGGCGCGTGCGTCGTTCGCGGCGGCTCCGGAAAAGACCCGCGGCGCATTCCATATCTGCCGCAGGAAGTCGGCCAATTCCTGAGCGCCGAGGATGTGCTCCCGGTTGAAACCACACGCAGCGCTGTATTCGTGAGCTTCGCCTTGGTGGATCCGCTTACGATCGCGGAATAGGGACAGCGTCAATCCCGCTCGTTGCAACGCCACGCTCAGACGAACCGCGCACTGGTTCGGCACATGCTGCTTACATGGCTTGTTGTCGATCTTGTAGGGCTGATACATTTCCAGAACCCGAAAGAACTGAGGCCTGAAATTCGGATCCAGGGATTGAGGGTAGGGCGACAGATCCAGGGTGGGATTGAAGATCCGATTCCGGCCGCTCATGTCAGCCTCCTTCTGCGCAGCCCGCTGGTCCGCCCGAATGCCGCGACACCGTATCGCATGTGGGAGGATGAACGGTAGTGCCGAGTCCTGATCGGCTCGGAATCTCTGCCCGAGACCCCCGCCGGACGACGACCCGCTACGCGCGCTCCCGTTGGCCGTACGGGACGCGACGCACCTGCTTAACGTTCGCGGATCGCCCGTCTGACTCGCGAAAGCAGAAAAGGAGGAAAAGCGAGTAAGCGTCTGATTTCGAAGCTGGCTGGGGGACCTGGATTCGAACCAGGACTAACGGAGTCAGAGTCCGTGGTTCTACCGTTAAACTATCCCCCAACGGAACGGGCGCGCCAAGGCGCGACCCCGGCGCGGCGCTGGTCCATAGGCATTCTCGGGCGGGCGGTCAACGCGCGCACGTCATGCGCCCAGGGCGAATCCCAGGATCGTCGCGTGCAGCTCGGAGCCGGGCTGCACAAGGTCGTCGATCACGTCGAAATGGTTGCGGCCGGCGATGTCGAGGAGGGTGGGCGACAGCTCGCTCCAGCTCCCGGCCAGATCATCTGATTGCCGGTGGAACTCCGCCGATTCGTCGCCGCCGACGACGAAGGTGAGCGGCGCGCGCGAGCGCCAGGGCTTGCCGGTGAGGCTGAGCTCTCCGGCCGCTGCGAGGTCGAGCCGGATCGTGTCGTTCATGGTGGTGTCGATGAGCGGCGCCAGCGCGAAGACGCCCGAGATGGGGACCACGCCCGCGAGCGGGTGGTCGGGCAGCCCCCAATCCGCCCAAGGCGTCGCGAGGTGCAGGGCCGACAGGTAGCCGCCGGCGGAATGGCCGGTGACGACGATCCGGCCGCGCTCGGCCGGGGTCAGCACGTCGCGGTAGAGCTTGGCGAAGGCCGTCCGGGTCGACCGGACGATGTCGGCCAGCGTCACGTCCGGGCAGAGCGGATAGTTCAGGAGCGCGACCGACAGGCCGTGATCGCGGAAGCCGTCCGCCACCCAGGAATGCTCGTCCTTGGAGAAGGCGCGCCAGTAGCCGCCGTGGATGAAGAGCACCGTCCCGGTCGCGCCCTCCACCCGGAACAGGTCCAGCACCTCGCGCGGATGGTCGCCGTAGCGGATGTCGGCGAGCGGCGGATGGAGCCGGCGGGTCTCCGCCGCGAGGAACGGCCAGCGCTCGAAGGTTCGGGCCGCGTCCGGCACGAGGAGGCGGGGATTGTACTCGCGCTCCGCCCAGTCCCGATCGCCCGTCATCGCGGCGTCACAGCTCCGTCCGGAGCCGCCATAGCTCCGGGAAGAGCACCACGTCGAGCATCTTGCGCAGGTAGGAGACTCCGGCCGTGCCGCCGGTGCCGCGCTTGAACCCGATGATCCGCTCGACCGTCGAGACGTGGCGGAAGCGCCAGAGGCGGAACGCCTCCTCAAGATCGACCAGCTCCTCGGCGAGCTCGTAGAGGTCGAAGAAGCGGTCCGGCTCGCGGTAGATGGCCGTCCAGGCCGCGAGCACGCTCGGCTGCTCGCCGAGCGGCGTGGTCACGTCCCGGCCGAGGACGGACTCGTCGATCGGAAAGCCGCGTCGCGCGAGGCAGCGGATCGCCTCGTCGTAGAGGGAAGGCTCCGCGAAGACCTGCTCGACGACGGCGAGGCGAGCCGGATCGTGCCGGTGCGGATCGATGAGGGCCGGGTTCTTGTTGCCGAGCCGGAACTCGATCGCCCGGTACTGGAAGGACTGGAAGCCCGAGGATTGCGCGAGGTGCGGCCGCACGCCCGAATATTCGGACGGCGTCATGGTGGCCAGCACGCTCCAGGCGTTCACCAGCTGCTCCATGATGCGGGTGATCCGCGCCAGCGCCTTGAAGCTCTGCGGCAGGTGGTCGTCCCGGAGCGCCGCCATCGCGCCCTCGATCTCGTGCAGCATCAGCCGCATCCAGAGCTCCGAGACCTGGTGCTGGATGATGAAGAGGAGCTCGTTCGGGTCCGGCGACAGCGGATGCTGGGCCGACAGGATGCGGTCGAGATCGAGGTAATCCGCGTAGGACATCTCCTTCGCGAAGTTCAGCTTGGCCTCGTGCCAGCGCGCGGCGGCTTCGGTCGGGGTCGGCTCGCTCACGTCACGGCTCCCGCCTCGATGGGCGCGAGATCCCGCCACGCCCGATGCCGGATGACATCCTCGATCGCCGCGACGGCGTCGAAGACGTCGGCGAAGCCGAGGTAGAGCGGCGCGAAGCCGAAGCGCATCGCGTCCGGCGAGCGGAAATCGCCGATGATCCCACGGCGGATGAGCGCCCGCACGATCCCGAACGCCTCCGGGTGCCGGAGCGAGACGTGGCTGCCCCGGACCGTCCCGTCACGCGGGCTCGCGAGGGACACGCCGAAGCGGGCGAGCCGCTCGTCGACGAGCGCGATGAACAGCCCGCAGAGCGCCCGGCCCTTGGCGGCGAGGTCGCGCATGTCGATGCCGTGGAACGCGTCGAGGGCGGCCTCGAAGGCGAGAAGGGAGAGGATCGGCGGCGTCGAGCACAAGACCGCCCGGATGCCGTCCGCCCGGGCGAAGCCGTCGCCGAACCGGAACGGGTCGGCATGGCCGAACCATCCCGTCAGCGGCTGGTCGAACGCCGCCTGGTGGCGCTCCGCCACGAAGACGTGGGAGGGGGCGCCCGGGCCGCCGTTCAGGTACTTGTAGCCGCAGCCGACGGCGAGGTCGGCGCCGGACCGGGCGAGATCCAGCACGACCGCGCCCGAGGAATGGGCGAGGTCCCACAGCGCGAGCGCGCCCTTCGCGTGGATCGCGGCCGTCACGGCCTCCATGTCCTGCATCAGGGCCGACCGGTAGTTGACGTGGCTCAGCGTCGCGACCGCTGTATCCTCCGTCACCGCGTCGGCGATCTCGGACGCCGGGACGAAGCGGGCGGCAAGGCCGAGCATGCGGGCGGCGCTCTCCACGATGTGGTTGTCGGACGGGAAGTTGCCGGCCTCGGCCAGGATCTCCGTCCGGCCCGGCCGCAGCCGGGCGGCGGCGACCAGGAGCTTGAACAGGTTGACGGAGATCGAATCCGTGATCGTCACCTCGTGAGCGCCGGCGCCGAGGAGCGGGGCGAGCTTCGCGCCGACGCGCCCGGGCGCATCGTACCAGCCGGCCGTGTTCCACGAGCCGACGAGGTCGCGGCCCCATTCGGTCGTGACGGCCGCGTCCATCCGCCCGCGAACGGAGCGGGGGAGGGCGCCGAGCGAGTTGCCGTCGAGATAGATCGTGCTCGGCGGCAGCTCGAACCGGTCCCGCGCGAAGCCGAGCGGATCGTCCCTGTCCTGCGCGACGCAGCTCTCGCGAGTGATCATCGCCCCTCCGTCGGGCCTGCCGCGAGGCAGGTGCTATCGGGCGAGCTTAGAGCCCGTTTGGAAAAGATGACATCCGCGAGCCTTGACCTCCATCCTCGTCATGACCGGGCTTGGCCCGGCCATCCACGCCCGTCCGCATGCGAAGCGTCGACGAGGTGCCTGCTGCAGACGTCTCTCCGTCATGGCCGGGCCAAGCCCGGCCATGACGGAGAGATTATCTACGCGTCGCCGCCCGGTCGCGGCGCCGACAACCGCGGGCGCCGGAGATAAGGCCATGCTGCATCCGCGAAGGGCCATCTGTGGCCGCGAGGGCACAACCTCGGGGCCGCCCGGCTGTTAGGGGTTGAGCCCTGATTCCGCCCGGAGGCCGTTTTCCCGATGACGACCCGTCGCGCGCTGCTGGTCGCACTCGCCGCTGCGCCGCTCGCCGCCTGCCAGAACACGCAGCTCGCGCAGGTGGCCCCGCTGCCCGTCGGCGACGATTACGACCGCTGGTACACGTCCTTGGTCAAGGACGACCCGCATGATTATTACCTGGTCGACCGTCGGCTGATGAAGCCGGAGCTCGCGCGGCAGAGCGTGGCATATACCGGCGACCAGCGGCCGGGCACCATCGTGGTCGATATCGACGACCGCTTCCTCTACCTCGTCGGCAATGACGGGACGGCGATGCGCTACGGCGTCGGCGTCGGCCGGCAGGGGTTCTCGTGGAAGGGCGTGGCGCGGGTCGGCCGCAAGGGGAAATGGCCGAACTGGTCGCCCACTACCACGATGGTCAGCCTGAACATCGCCTCCGCAGGCAACCGCGATTCCGGCATCGACAACCCGCTCGGCGCCCGGGCGCTCTACCTCTACCAGGGCAGCCACGACACGCTGTTCCGCATCCACGGGACGAACGAGCCCTGGTCGATCGGCGAGCAGGTCTCGTCCGGCTGCGTCCGCATGCTGAACGAGGACATCGTCGACCTCTACGAGCGCGTGCCGGTGGGCGCGACCGTGATGGTGCGCCGGAACGGCCGCTGGCGGGTCTGAACCGCCGCCCGATGTGGCGGAAAAGTGTCATCCGGCACCCTCCGAGTTCTTGAAGGGTCGCGGCCCGGCCCTATATCCGGAGCGTCGCGGGAGAGGCCGTATCGGGCGCGCCCTCAAGGGGGCCACCACCGGGTGCGGCGTCTCCCATCTCACACATATCAGCCATGGACCGGGTCGCCTCCCAGGGGCCCGGTGGTCTGCTTGAAGGATGAGGGATCCCCCCATGGGTAAAGTCATCGGTATCGACCTCGGGACGACGAATTCCTGCGTCGCCGTGATGGAGGGCAGCCAGCCGAAGGTCGTCGAGAATTCGGAAGGCGCCCGCACGACCCCGTCCATCGTCGCCTTCACGGACGACGGCGAGCGCCTCGTCGGCCAGCCGGCCAAGCGCCAGGCGGTGACCAACCCCGACCGGACGTTCTTCGCCATCAAGCGCCTGATCGGCCGTCCGTACGACGACCCGATGACGCAGAAGGACAAGGGTCTTGTCCCCTACAAGATCGTCAAGGGCGGCGGGAACGACGCCTGGGTCGAGGCGGACGGCAAGACCTACTCGCCATCCCAGATCTCCGCCTTCACCCTGCAGAAGATGAAGGAGACCGCGGAGGCCCATCTCGGGCAGCCGGTGACGCAGGCCGTGATCACGGTCCCGGCCTATTTCAACGACGCGCAGCGCCAGGCGACGAAGGATGCCGGCAAGATCGCCGGCCTCGACGTGCTGCGCATCATCAACGAGCCGACGGCGGCGGCGCTCGCCTACGGCCTCGACAAGAAATCCTCCGGCACGATTGCGGTCTACGACCTCGGCGGCGGCACGTTCGACGTGTCCGTCCTGGAGATCGGCGATGGCGTGTTCGAGGTGAAGTCGACGAACGGCGACACGTTCCTGGGGGGAGAGGATTTCGACAACCGGGTGGTCGAATACCTGGCGGCCGAGTTCAAGAAGGAGCAGGGCATCGACCTGAAGAAGGACAAGCTCGCCCTGCAGCGCCTCAAGGAGGCGGCCGAGAAGGCGAAGATCGAGCTGTCCTCCGCGGCCCAGACCGAGATCAACCTGCCCTACATCACGGCCGATGCGAGCGGCCCGAAGCACCTGGCGCTGAAGCTGAGCCGCGCGAAGTTCGAGAGCCTGGTCGACGACCTCGTCCAGAAGACGATCGAGCCGTGCCGCAAGGCGCTGAAGGATGCGGGGCTGACCGCGGCCGATATCGGCGAGGTGGTTCTCGTCGGCGGCATGACCCGCATGCCGAAGATCCAGGAGGTCGTGAAGTCCTTCTTCGGCAAGGAGCCCCACAAGGGCGTGAACCCTGACGAGGTCGTGGCCATCGGCGCCGCGATCCAAGCCGGCGTGCTCCAGGGCGACGTGAAGGACGTGCTGCTGCTCGACGTGACGCCCCTCTCGCTCGGCATCGAGACGCTGGGCGGCGTGTTCACGCGTCTCATCGAGCGCAACACCACCATCCCGACGAAGAAGTCTCAGACCTTCTCGACGGCCGAGGACAACCAGAACGCGGTCACCATCCGGGTCTCCCAGGGAGAGCGCGAGATGGCGGCCGACAACAAGATGCTGGGCCAGTTCGACCTGATGGGCATCCCGCCGGCGCCGCGTGGCATGCCGCAGATCGAGGTGACCTTCGACATCGACGCGAACGGCATCGTCAACGTGCAGGCCAAGGACAAGGCGACCGGCAAGGAGCAGGCGATCCGCATCCAGGCATCGGGCGGTCTCTCCGAAGCCGAGATCGAGAAGATGGTGAAGGAGGCCGAGGCGAACGCCGCGGAGGACAAGAAGCGGCGCGAGCTGGTCGAGGCCCGCAACAGCGGCGAGGCCATGATCCACGCGACGGAGAAATCCGTGGCCGAGCATGGCGACAAGGTCGCGGCCGCCGACAAGGCCGCGATCACGACGGCGATCGAGGGGCTGCGCTCGGCGCTCGCCGCCGAGGACCTCGAGACCATCAAGTCGCGCACGAACGACCTGATGCAGGCGTCCATGAAGCTCGGCGAGGCGATGTATCAGGCCGCCCAGGCGGAAGGCGCGGCGGGGAGTGCCGCGAACGAGCCCGGCTCCGCCGACGCGAGGAAGGACGACGTCGTCGACGCCGACTTCCAGGACGTCGACGACAAGAAGAAGCGGGCCTAGCTCTTGCGTTCGTCCTGGCCGGGCGTGGCCCGGCCAGCGTTTTCCCCACGGACGAA
>CALMTJ010000353.1 GCA_937872715.1 uncultured Methylobacteriaceae bacterium | reverse complement strand
CGGCACGGCCGCGATCGGCCGGGATACGGACCCGCTCGCCGTGCTGGACGAGCGCCTGCGGGTCCGCGGCATCGCCGGCCTCCGCGTGGCCGACGCGTCCGCCATGCCGCGCATCACCTCCGGCAACACCAACTCCCCGACGGTGATGATCGGCGAGAAGGGAGCCGCCATGATCCTGGAGGACCGGAAGGGCTGAGCGGGTCGATACCGTGACCGAAACAAGCTGGTGACAGGAGCGCGGCCCGGAGACATAGTGCAGCACGAATCGTGAACGCCATGCCGTCTTCCGCCGCGATCCTGCCCGTCCCGACGGACGGCCGCCAATCCGCCCGGGCACTGGCGATCTGCACCGGCACCCGCAGGCTGCTCGCCGGGCACGGCGTGGCGAGCGTGACGGAGCTCACCCTCGCGTCCGGGCGCCGCGCGGACATCATGGGCCTCGGGCGGGACGGCTGTCTGTGGATCGTGGAGGTGAAGTCCTCCCACGCCGATTTCAGGGCGGATTCGAAATGGCCCGATTACCGCGACTTCTGCGACCGGTTCTTCTTCGCGGTCGGGGGCGATTTCGGGACGGAGCGCCTGCCGGCCGATGCGGGGCTCATCGTGGCGGACGGGTTCGGGGCGGCCATCCTACGCCAGCCGCCGGAGCACCGGCTGGCCGGCGCCCGCCGCAAGGCCGTGATGCTGCGCTTCGCCCACGCGGCGGCGAACCGCCACCACTCGCTCGTCGATCCGGCCGGCGCGACCGGCTGGATGGACTGATCCTCAGCGCGGGGCGCGCTTCGCCAGGATGCGCTGCAGGGTCCGCCGATGCATGTTCAGGCGGCGGGCCGTCTCGGAGACGTTCCGGTTGCAGAGCTCGTAGACGCGCTGGATGTGCTCCCAGCGCACCCGATCGGCCGACATGGGGTTCTCGGGCGGCAGCGCCCGCTCGCCCGGCTCCGCCTTCAGGGCCGCGTGGATCTCGTCTGCATCGGCCGGCTTCGCCAGGTAGTCGAAGGCGCCGAGCTTCACGGCCGTGACCGCCGTCGCGATGTTGCCGTATCCGGTCAGGATGACGCCCCGGGCCTCCGGGCGCCGCTCCTTGAGACGGGCGATGACGTCGAGCCCGTTGCCGTCCTGCAGCCGCATGTCGATCACGGCATAGGCAGGAGCCCCGTCGTCGATCGCCGCGAGGCCGTCCGCGACGGTCTCGGCGACCCGGACGGCGAAGCCTCGACCCTCCATCGCCCGGGCGAGGCGTGTGGAGAAGGCACGGTCGTCATCGACCAGGAGGAGAGTGTTCTCGATCATGGCATGAGGCGCGGGAAAGGTCTGGGAAGCTGGGATCGCGTGCGGCACGAAGCCCTCCGATCGTGTGTATGACCGTTCATATGGTGACGCTTTCTGGCGCGGACAGGTGCGCGGCGGATGAACCTTCCGAAAGGTACGCATCGTCCGGCTCGAAGGTTGCGCGGGGCCACGTGATTCGCGCGACGGCTCCCTCGCCGTCCCGTTCGGCGTTGAACAGGGCGAGCTGTCCGCCGGAGCGTTCGATCAGCGTCTTGGCGATGAACAGGCCGAGGCCGAGCCCGGAGCCCGCCCCGTCCTCGCCCAGGGAGGAGCCGCGCGTCGTGACGTAGGGCTCGCCCGCCCGTAGGAGGACGTCCGGCGGGAATCCCGGACCGTCGTCCCGTATCTCGACGGAGACCTGCGCGGCGCTCCAGCGAGCGTCGATCACGATGCGGTGTGTCGCGAAATCGACGGCGTTGTCGACCAGGTTGCCGAGGGCATAGAGGAGCCCGGGCGACCGCATGCAGACCGGTTCCGGCCCCTCCCCCCGGCACGACGCCTCGATGGCGATGTCGAACGGGCGCTGCGGCCCGACCACCTCCTCCACCAGGTGCCCGAGCGTCATTCGCTCCAGGAAGCCGCCATCCTTCTCGTCGAGGGAGGTGAGCTTGGACAGGATCACGCGGCAGCGCTCGACCTGCTCGCGCAGGAGCCGGGTGTCGTCCGCCATGGCGGAACCCGGTGACGCCTGGTTGTCGAGCTCCTTCGCCACGAGCGCGATGGTGGCGAGCGGCGTCCCGAGCTCATGGGCCGCCGCCGCCGCGAGGCCGTCCAGCTGCGACAGGTGCTGCTCGCGGGCGAGGACCAGCTCGGTCGCCGCGAGCGCGT
>CALMTJ010000352.1 GCA_937872715.1 uncultured Methylobacteriaceae bacterium | reverse complement strand
GTCTACGAGAGCTCCGTCGTGCGCGAGCCCTTCGACCCAGCGACCGCCAAGGCGCTCGGGGCGAGGCTGCCGGCCGCCCCGGTCCGCTGACCTGCCGCCCGCCACCGCCTGTGTCGTGGCGCGGGATCATCCGATCTTGCGGGCGCGAACGGCCGTGATCACCGGATAAAGCGGGTCGGAGCGGTCGAGATCGGCCGGCGAGATCTCCTCCAGGGCGAGGCCCTGAAGGAAGGCGGTCGCGGCCAGAACGTTCCCGTGTACCTCCACCTCCACCCCGTCGGCGCCGAACCTCTCGGCGAAGACGAGCCGGGCGGCCGTCTGCGTCATCAGCCAGAACCACTTGTCCGGCCCGTCCGCCGCGTCGATCTGGCTGATCCCCGGCACCGTCGCGAGGCAGATCCCGCCGGGTCGAAGCGCCCGATGGACGGTTGCCAGCACGCCCCGCACGTCGAAGATCATGTGCAGGGTCTGGGTCAGGATCACGCAATCGAACGACCCGGACGGGATGCCGTCGCCGGTCGCGAGGTCGGCCAGGATGTCCGCCCGCCCGTTCCCGCTCTCCGGGGCGTCGACAACCGTCGCTTTCGCGACCCGGTCTGCCCCGAAACGCCCGGTATAGAGGCTCTCCCCCACCTCCAGCACCTGCCCCCGGACGTCCCCGGCGTGCCGGGCGAGGAAGCCCTCGATGTAATGGCGGTCGAGCGGCGTGCCCCGGTCGCCGCCGAATGAGCGGCTGACGGGCTCCGTCCCGCCGAGATCCCCGAGATCGACCCGGCCGGGCGGCGGCGGAAAGGGCTTCGTCACGTGTCGGTCCGGGCAGGCTTCGCGGATCGGATGGTAGCGGACCGCGCCCGCCTGTCGACCGCCGGGACGGATTTGCTCACACCCACGTCGCGGCGTAGGGCGGAGCCTCGCGGCCGGGCGAACGGCCGGACGAAGGAGGACGAGATGAGGCTGTTCTACGCGCCGGGCGCCTGCTCGATGGGCATCCACGTGCTCATGGAGGAGATCGGCTCACCCTACGAGGCGAAGCGGATCGATTTCGCCAAGCGGGAGCAGTACGGGCCGGACTTCGTGGCCATCAACCCGAAATCCAAGGTCCCGACGCTCCAACGCGACGACGGCTCCGTCCTCACCGAGTTCCCGGCCATCGCGCTCTGGCTCGCCCGCAGCAATCCCGGCAAGAACCTCCTGCCGACCGATCCGGAGGGCGAGGCGAGGGCGCTGGAGGCCATGGATTACGTCGTCGCCACCCTGCACATGCAAGGGTTCAGCCGCATGTTCAGGCCCGCCAACTTCGCGCCAAGCGAGGCCGACCATGACCAGGTCAAGGCCCGCGGCCGCGAGATCTTCGAGGCCGGCCTCAAGATCATGGACGCGAAGCTCGCCGGGAAGGAATACCTGGCCGGCGCGTTCTCGATCGCGGACGCGGCCCTGTTCTACGTCGAGTTCTGGGCCGGCCGGGTGGACGTCCCGCTTCCCGCGAACTGCGCCGCCCATTTCGAGCGGATGAAGGCGCGCCCGGCCGTGAAGGCCGCCATGGCGGCCGAAGGTCTCCCCGTCTGACGGACGGGGGCGGCCGGAACTCAGCATTCGGGCGTGCATGGTGCCGGCCGACGAACAGCCATCGGCCGTCGCGAGGCTGTCGTCCTGCATCCCGGCGCGGGCGCCGACGTCCCCGCGCCCGTGACCTTGGCAACGTCCGGTCCGCCGACCGTTAACCTCTGCGCGCAAGCGCCGGGCCGACAGGAAACAACCTGCGGCCTCGGACGTTCTGGTGGGGAACGTCTATTGAACCTGGAGTCCAATACCATGCGCACGCTGGTTTCACTGGCATTCGCGACCTCGATAGTCGCCGGTACTGTCTCGGCACCGGCCTATGCGGCCGAGAGGCGGCAGGACGCGGTCTCCGCGGCCGAGCACGGCATGCTTGCCGGGGAATACTCCGCCTATCGCGGCAGGCGCCGGGACCGCAATGTCGGGAACGTGGCGGCGGGCGCCGCCGTGGCTGGCGTCGCCGGCGCCCTGATCGGCGGCGCGATCGCCTCGCAGCAGCGCCGCGATTACTACGATGGCGGCTACGACCGCCCGTACGGGTATCACGGCGGCCCCGCCCCAGCCTACGACCCCTATTATTGAGCCGCACGGCTCCGCGAAGGCCGCCTCCGGGCGGCCTTCTGCTTTTCGGACGCGGCCCTTCTCCTCACGCTCGCCGCGCCGGCCTGGCGGGCGGAAGAATGACATCGATGTGCCGGGACGACGTGAATTCGTTCAGCACGATCCGGCGTCGCTTCGTTGTCGGTCGACGAGCTTCCCTATACAGGGGGATCCGGCCCACGACGTTCTTTCGGCGAAGCTCCGGCGACCGATATTTTCACGGTCGCTTACGGCGCCGCAACATAAATCTCGTCCTTTCTTCTCGCGTACTATTCTGTACCTATCGAGATAAATCGGAGGTCGCACCCCGTACGAAAGGATGAACGTACGGACATAACATATGTTGGTATCGGGGAATTTCAAAAAGCACAGGATTGATCTTGTCGCTCGGAGCAACTTCATGGCCGACAACATCCTCCTGAATGCGCTTCCTCCGGCGGACCGGCAATCGGTGCTGGCGTCGTGTCAACACGTGCTGCTACGCCCGGGTGATGTCCTCTGCGAGCAGGGCCAGCCGAACGAGCACGTCGTCTTCGTCGAGAGTGGGTTCCTGTCCGTGATGACGGGCGAGGTCGAGCGCGAGCAGGTCGAGATCGGCCTTGTCGGCCGGGAGGGGATGACGGGCCTCAGCCTCGCGCTCGGCGCCTCCGCATCCCCCTTCCGGATCATCGTCCAGGCGGAGGGCGCGGGCTACCGCATGACGGCGAGCGCGTTCACCGAGGCCTGCGCGGCCGCCCCGTCCCTGCTGAGCGTCGCCCTGCGCTATTCGCTGGCCTTCACGACGCAGCTCGCGGACACGTGCCGCGCCAACGCCCGTCAGACGGTGGAATCGAGGCTCGCCCGCTGGCTCCTCATGGCGCATGACCGGGTGAGCACGGACGAGCTCTGCATCACGCACGACACGCTGTCGCTCATGCTGGGCGTGAGGCGTCCGGGCGTGACCGTGTCGCTGCACGTCCTCGAAGGCGAGCACATGATCAAGGCCACGCGCGGCAGGATCCGCATCCTCGACCGGGAGAAACTCGCCGAGGCCGCGAAGGGATCCTACGGGCAATCGGAGCGGGAGCTTCACCGCTTCTTCCCCGCCGGCAGCGAGGCGCGGGCAGCGGCCTAGCCTCAACCGCCCGGCCGCCGCCGGCCCGCGGGTGCCGGGCGGCCGGGCGCTCATCCCGTCCCGCGCGCCTTCTTCATCACTCCGCTCGATCTCGCGACGAGGCGACCGGCCGCGTCCCGCACGTCGGCTTCCGTGAACACGATGGCGCCGCCCGCCCGGACGACGCGGCCTTCGCCGAACAGGTCGCCCCGGCCCGGCGCCAGGAAGGCCGCCTGCATGTCGATCGTCATCACGGGCGCGCCGATCGCGGTCCGGGCGGCGGTGCCCATGCAGATGTCGAGGAGCGTGCAGATCGCGCCGCCGTGGATGATGCCGAGATTGTTCGCATGCTCGGGCCCCGCCCTCATCCGAAGGCGGGTACAGCCCTCGGCGGAGCCGATCTCCTCGATCCCGCAATGGGCCGCGAAAGGTATCTCGGCTCCGAACACCGCCATGACGAACACGCTCCCGAGCGCCCGGCGGCCGTGTTCGCGTCGCGGGAAGCCCGCTGTCAACGATGTCCCGGCGTGCGCCGGCGCACCGTCTTGCAAACAGGGGAGAGTAAGGTATTCACATCGGGCGACGGGCCCAAGCTTCAAGGGGAGCTTCACATGCGCAACACCACTCTGGCGATCCTCGCCTCTCTCTTGGCGGCCGGCACGGCCGCGAAGGCCGATCCGGCCTACCGCGCCTCCGACATCGTCGGCCGATTCGCGCCGGCACCTGATCTCGGCCAGTCGCGGGCCTTGTGCATCGGGACGGAGAGCGAGTGCGGCAAGGCCGTGGCTGCGCCGCCGAACCCCAGCAATTTCGACCTCGTCGTGAACTTCGAGTACAATTCGGCCACGCTGACCAAGTCGGCGCGCGAGAACCTGGACGAGTTCGCCAAGGCCCTCCGCGACCCGCGTCTCAGCCAGTCGGCGTTCGAGGTCGGCGGCTACACGGATGCCAAGGGCGGCGATTCGTTCAACCTCGACCTTTCCGCCCGTCGGGCCGGTTCCGTCGTCGAGTACCTGAAGAATCAGGGCGTCGACACGCAAAAGCTCGAGGCGCGCGGCTACGGCGCCAACAACCCGGTCTCGGCCGATCCGCTCGACGCCGCCAACCGCCGGGTGGAGACGCGCCTCAAGACCCGGTAAGAACCGAACGCCGTTCGAGATCGCCGCGCTTCGCGAGCGCGGCGATCCGGTCCGCGGTCCGGCACGCGATCGCCTGGATCGTGAGCGACGGGTTGACGCCGCCAACGGTCGGGAACACCGATCCGTCGCAGACCCACAGGTTCGGGATGTCCCAGGACCGGCAATCGGAATCGACGACGCTGGTCGCCGGATCCGATCCCATACGGGCCGTGCCGTTCAGGTGGCAGGTGTCGTTCTCCTGCTCCCACAGCTCGGTCGCCCCCGCGCCCGCGAGGCTCATCCGCATCTGATCCAGCGCGTGACGGTTCATGCGCTTGTCGTTGTCGCACCAGGAATAGGTCACCCGTGCGATCGGTAGCCCGTACCGGTCGGTCTCGTCGGCGAGCGTGACGGTGTTGCGCTCCTGCGGCATGTACTCGGACACGACCTTCAATCCGACCGAATGGTTGTAGCGCTGCATCTCCGCGACCAGCGCCTCGCCCCACAGGCCGCGGTCCCCGGCCAGCGTGCCGCCCCACAGCATCGGCAGAGGCCCCTGGCTCATCCAGCAGTAGCCGCCGTGGAAGTCCTTGCCCTCGTCGTGGTAGTTGAAGTGCTCGGTGACCGCGAGCGAGGGCGGCCCCTTGTAGGACCGGATCTCGTCCTCGCATTGCCCCCACACGGCTTGGTTTCCCTGCACGGTCAGGTACTTGCCGACCAAGCCGGAGGAATTGCCGAGGCCGTCCGGGAAGCGGGTGGTCGCCGACATGAGGAGGAGGCGCGGCGTCTCGATCGCGTAGCCCGCAACGACCACGTTGCGGGCCTTCTGAAAGCGCCAGCGCCCGTCGCGATGGTACTGCACGCCCGTGGCGCGCCCGGCCTCGTTCGTCTCGATCCGGCCCACCATGGCGAGGTCGCGGATCTCGGCGCCGGCCGCGAGCGCCCTGGGCAGCCAGGTCACGAGCGCGCTCTGCTTGGCGTTGGTGGAGCAGCCCAGCGTGCAGAAGCCGCGATACACGCAAGGCGGGCTCTCGCCGCGCGGCGCGGACACGGTCGCGAGCGGCGTCTCCGTCCAACGGTATCCCTGGGCGTCGCAGCCCCGCGCCAGGACGCGGGCCGCGGCGTTCATCTCATGGGCGCGGTAGGGGTAGCGGGGGCGCTTCGGCCCCCACGGGTAGCTGACCGGGCCCGCGATCTTCAGCGCGTTCTCGACCTCCCCGTAATAGCCCCACATCTCCCGCCAATCGAGCGGCCAATCGGCCCCGTAGCCGAGGAGGGTGCGCGACTTGAACCATTCGGGCCGGAAGCGCAGCGACACCATGGCGAAATGCACGGTCGAGCCGCCGACGGACTTGCCGGAATTGTTGGAGCCCAGCTGGATCGGGTTCTCGCCGTCCGAGATCCGCTCGTCCGTCCAATAGAGCTTGGACTGGTGGTGCTCGTCGGAGGCGAAGTCCTCCAGCGGGCGCCAATAAGCTCCGGCATCGAAGGCGACGACGGAGAACCCGGCCTCCGCGAGCCGGCAGGCGAGCGTGCCGCCGCCGCCGCCCGTGCCGACGATCGCGAAATCGACCTCGTCCGCCTCGCGGTACTCGCGCATCGGCACCCAGCCGCCCAGCCGGAACACGTCCGGGGCACGGCCGCCGGTTGCCCGGATCGTGGTCTCAGCGTCCGACACGTCTGTTCTCGCGGCGCGCCTTTTCCTCCTGGCCGGGCTTCGCCTCCGCGGCCTCCCAGGGGTCGCGGCGGTTGAAGTCCATGCGGACATAGCCACGGGGGCTCGCCGGCCCGCCCCAGCCGATCTCGTTCCAGGCGGTCGGATGAGCGTAGTAGCTCTTCACCACGTCCGGCACGACGCGGTGCGAGAAGAACTCCTTCGGCGGCAGGCCCGCCCAGGCCGCTTCCTTCCCGCGACCCTCCTTGGCGTCGCGGACGATCGCGTCCTGCTCGGCCGTGCCGATCTCGTGGAAGCGACGGCCGTGGCGCTCCTCAGCCTCGGCAGCGAGCGCCGCGAGGCCACGGCGCCAAGCCTCGCCCATTGGCGGAAGGCTCGCGATCCGGAAGCCGTCGCCCGGCCCGCGCATCTTCTCGTCCACCATGGCGGCGACCGGGATGGGAGCCGTCCGGCTCGCGGGCTGCGGCACGATCCGGTCGACGAGCGCCTTCAGCGTCGCCCATTCGGCATCGGTGAAGAAGGAATGGCCCTCGGGATCGAGCGCCAGCCGGGCGTCGATCACCTCACGGGTCTGCTCGTTCCAGGACGGCGTGTCGCGCTTCGCGAGGACGTCGTAGCCTGGATACAGGTCCTGCCGCTCATTCGACACCGGGCTTCTCCATGAGGCGCAGGGCCGCGACGCCGGCGAGGGCGAGGCCCGTGAAGGAGGGCGGCGCGGGCAGGGGAGGGCCGTCGAACGCGTTCTGCCTCCAGTTCCGCCAGCCGCCCATCATACGGGCGACGCCGTAGGCGTGAAAGAAGACGCCGGCGACCCCCATCAAGGACGTCGCGCCGAGCCAGAAGCGGGTGAGCCGGAACGAGGCGCCGGGCTTCCGGCGCTCGACGGCCGCCTTGAGGAGCAGCGCCGCGCCGACCGGCGGCAGCGAGACCGGGATGATCATCGCGGGGTTCTGGAACGCGCCCCGGAAATGGAGGAGCCCGGCCTCGCCGACCGTGCCGAAGAGACCCAGGCCGACGACGGCGGCGAGCAGACGGTCGGCCTCCACCCCAAGCAGCCGCGGCTCGTCCGGATCCGCCTCGCGCACCCACTCGGCCGCCGCGCCGAGGAGGCCCGCCAGGATCAGCGCGTAGGGCGCGCCGAGCGGTGCCGCGTAGAACAGGTTCTGGAAGACGAAGCCGCCATCCCGCTTCGACACGTTCCAGGCATGGAAGCCGCCGCCGGCCAGCCCGACGGCACCGGCCGAGCCGAGCGCCGCCAGGCGGAGCCGATGCAGGGCCGGCCCGTCATCGGCCGTGCCGTGCAAGCTCGCCGCGAGGGAGAGGCCGGAGGCGACGAGCGGCGCATACATGAAGGGATCGAAGAACGCCGCCCGGTAATGCTCCATGCCCGAGTCGAGG
>CALMTJ010000351.1 GCA_937872715.1 uncultured Methylobacteriaceae bacterium | reverse complement strand
GCCTTCCTCCGTCTCTGCGCCTTCCTGGAGCGCCGCACCGGCCTTCGTCTCGGACCCGAGAAGCGCTACCTGGCCGAGAGCCGGCTCGCCGGCCTGATCGGGGGGGAGATGCCGGCCTCCTTGGACGACATCGTCGGGCGCGCGCTGTCGGGCTCCGAACCCGGCCTGGAGACCGCCGTCGTCGACGCGATGATGACGAACGAGACGTTCTTCTTCCGCGACGCGCCGTTCTTCGCCGATCTCCGGACGAGGGTCCTGCCGAGCCTCATGGCAGCCCGCGCGGCGACGCGCCGGCTGCGGATCTGGTCGGCCGCCTGCTCCACCGGGCAGGAGCCGTACTCGGTCGCCATGCTGCTGGCCGAGATGGCGCCGCGGCTGGAGGGCTGGTCGGTGGAGATCCTGGCGACGGACGTCTCGACGGCCGCGATGGCCCGGGCGGCGGCCGGGCTCTACAGCCAGTCGGAGGTGCAGCGCGGCCTGCCCGTCCGGCGCCTCCTCGCCCATGTCGAGCAGGAGGCGGACGGCTGGAGGATCCGTCCGGAGCTCCGGACCGCGGTGACCTTCCGGACGTTCAACCTCCTGGAGGATTACCGGCCGCTCGGGACGTTCGATCTCGTTCTCTGCCGCAACGTCCTGATCTATTTCGGCCGCGAGGCGAAGGCGGACGTGCTCCGGCGCCTCGCCGGCACGCTCGCCCCCGACGGCGCGCTGTGCCTCGGCGGTTCGGAGAGCGCGCTCGGGCTCAGCGCCGACCTTCTGCCAGACGGGAGCTTCCACGGCGTCTTCGTCCGGGCCGACGGGCCGCTCGCCCGGCGCTGGCCGAGGGCCGGCTGATTGCTCAACCGCCCGTCTGCCGGAGAGCCTCGCCGAGGATCATCGCGGCCGCGACCGCGACGTTGAGCGACCGGAGGCCGGGCCGGATCGGGACGACCACGCGGGCATCGGCCGCCGCGTGGACGCGGGGAGGGGCGCCGGCCGATTCGCGGCCCACCATGATGACGTCGCCGGCCGTGAAGCCGAACGCCGTATACGGCACGCTCGCCGCCGTCGTGGCGAGCACGAGCCGGAGCCCGGCCGAGCGCCGCCGATCGTCGAACGCCTCGAAGGAGGCGTGGCGGGAGAGGTCCAGCGCCCCGAGGTAGTCGAGGCCGGCGCGCCGCAGGTTCCGGTCGGAGGCGTCGAATCCGGCCGGCTCGATCAGATCCACCGGGATGCCGAGGCAGGCCGCGAGCCGCATCATCGTGCCGGCGTTCTGCGGGATGTCCGGCTGGAAGAGGGCGAGCCGGACCACAGCCCTACCGGGGCGGCGGGATCCGGGGCACGGCCGACGGTCCCCCGTACCGATCGGCGGGTGCGGACGGGCGCACGCCGTAATCGCCGGGCGCGAGGTCGATCACCCCGTCCCGGCGTGGGTCCCGCCGAGGAGCGGCCTGGGTGCCGGACGCCAGCCGGTCGAAGAGCCACGGCACGGCCAGGATCGCCAGCGACACGACCCCCCACACGACCAGGATGATCGACACGGACAGTCCGCGCGCCCAGCTGAAGGTCCCGAAGATCCATTCCACCGTCTCGGGGTCGGCCGAGAAGATGTCGGCGTTGCGCATCGCGGCCTGCCCCACGACGTCCACCAGCCCGTAGGCCGCGAAGGCGAGGAGCGACCAGACCGCGACCCCGACCCAGCCCGCGACCCAGAGCAGCCGGCTCATCGGACCACCCGGTACTCGGCCGCGATCACGCCGCGTCCGGCCTCCTTCTCCAGGTGCTCCCGGATGATCCGGACGTTGCGGCGGTTCGACTTGAAGGCGGCGTCCGCGAGGTCGCCGAGGAACGGCACGATTCCGATCGCCGTGTCGAAAGCGACGTTGGCGGTCATCCGGGCGATCTTCCAGCGCGGCAGGCCGAGGCGCTTGCCTTCCCAGATGATGTAGCTCGAGATCAGCGCGGAGACGACGTCGCCCACGACCGGCACGAGCCCGATGACGGCGTCGAGGCCGAACCTGAAACGCGTCCCGGGAATGACGATCGCGCTGTCGAGCAGCGTCGCCAGCGCGTCGAGCCGCGCCAGGGTGTCCTCGCGGCTCGGCGCCAGGGCGCCGACGGCCTCGAACAGCGCGTGGTGTGACCTCGACATGGCCGCATCCCGAAGGGCGCCCGGCGCGCCCGACGCAGATGTGGCCTCGGCCGGCCCGGGCACAAGATGCCGCCGGCTCACGCCGTGAGGCGGGTGGACGAGATCGCGTTCAGGATGGACTCGAAGGCCTTCGTCAGCTCGCCGGCGCGCTGCACGTTGAAGAAATGGCCGGCGTCGGACGCGCAGGCGCCGAGCAGCGCGTCGTTCCCCTCCAGGAGCTTGACCGTGAAGACCTCCACGCCCGCATCCTTCGCGGCCGAGCAGGAAGCGGCCGTCGAGCCGTCGATGCGGGACGTGATGGTCTCGTCGGCCACCCGGCGGGCCGCATCCGTCATGCAGTCCCGGCACTCGGCATTGTAGAGCACGCCGTCCACGTGGTTCGCGGTGTTGTTCCCGTCCGGGAGGACCACCATGAACTTCTTCACCCCGGACGTGCCGGCGGGCGCCGCCTCCGTGAAAGGTTCGGAGGCCGAGAGCGTGGCCATGCCCCAGGTGACGCCCAGCGCAATGTCCGTGTAGCCGCGGGGCTTCATGGCCTCGACCGTCGCGACGGTCGCGCTGTAGGCGGAGTAATCCGCCATGGAGGCCAGCCCCCGCATCGGGGCGAGATCCGCCCGGGAGATCCGCCCCATGGCGGCGTTCGTGCGGTATTCCGTGTCGCGCGGGGCCGGGTAGAGGCTGTCGCCGCCCGCCGGGGCCGCGTCCGAGGTGGCGAAGCGGCCGTGGCGGTCGAAGACGTAGCCGGTCCAGGCCGCCCGGTCGCCATGATCCGCCCAGCGGAACCAGGGCTTGTTCCGGTACGTCCCGGCATCGAGCCGCACCTCCGTGTCGAACGGCACGACGGCCACCCGCACCTTGTCCTCGCCGTCCGCCAGCGTGCGCAGGTCTCGCAGGAGGTTCTTCGCGGCGGATTGGAGCTCGTCCATCTTGCGGCGGCCGCCGATCGTGTCCGCCATGGAGCCCGTGTTGTCGAGAACGAGCGCCAGCTCGATCCGGCCGGCGCCCCTGGCCCCGCCCGTGCCCCAGGTCGCCGTGGCAGTCGCCGCGACCGGCATGACGGGGCGGCCGAAGAGCTGCATCACGACGCTCTTCACCGTCCCGGAGGCGGTGACGGTGACGGTCGCGCCGACCCGGGTCGCGACGACGTCGCCGAGCCGGAAGGAGCCGTCGGCCTTCAGCCCGCCCTCCACGTAGCGGGAGCCCTGGGCCTGGATGTCCCCCGGCGTCGCGCGGGAGGGCTCGCGCACGATGGCGAGCGCCGCGCCGTCCACCGCCCGCTGCATCTGCGACGACATGGCGGCCGCCCGGCTGTAATCGAGGGCGCCGCCGACCGCGCCGAGCAGCGGCAGGAGGGCGAGACCGAACATCATCGCCGTCGAGCCCGACTGATCCGCCTTGAAACGCCGAAGAACCCGCATAGCCGCCTCCAACCACCCGTGACGGTGATCGAGCGACCGGCGTGCCAGGGGTTTTCGTGCCAAAGCGGGACACCGCCCCCCGGACAGGCCTTCCCGGAGCCGCGCCTCCGGCATGGGCCGGATGGCGTTTGCCAGCCTCCGCCCCAGCCGCTAGAGCGCGACCGGAGGTCTCAACGGTTCGTCATGGCGTCGACACAGGTCACGATCAGCCCGGCGCTCGTGCGAGAACACGGGCTGACGGCGGAGGAGTACCGGCGCTTCGTCGCGCTGATCGGCGGGCGCGAGCCGACGATCGTGGAGCTCGGCATCGTGTCCGCGATGTGGAACGAGCACTGCTCCTACAAGTCGTCCCGCCTGCACCTGCGCACGCTGCCCACGGCCGCCCCCTGGGTGATCCAGGGCCCGGGCGAGAACGCGGGGATCATCGACATCGGCGACGGGCAGGCCTGCGTCTTCAAGATGGAATCGCACAACCACCCGTCCTTCATCGAGCCCTACCAGGGCGCCGCGACGGGTGTGGGCGGCATCCTGCGGGACGTCTTCACCATGGGGGCGCGGCCGATCGCGGCGCTGAACTCGCTCCGCTTCGGCTCGCCGGACCATCCCCGCACGCGCCATCTCCTGGGCGGCGTCGTGGCCGGGATCGGCGGCTACGGCAACTCGTTCGGCGTGCCGACGGTCGGCGGCTCCGTCGGATTCCATTCCCGCTACGACGGCAACATCCTGGTCAACGCGATGGCGGTCGGGCTCGCCCGGACGGATGCCATCTTCTACGCGACCGCGACCGGGATCGGGAACCCGATCGTCTATCTCGGCTCGAAGACCGGCCGGGACGGCATCCATGGCGCCACCATGGCGTCCGCCGCCTTCGACGGCGGCCAGGAGGAGAAGCGCCCGACCGTCCAGGTCGGCGACCCCTTCGCCGAGAAGCTGCTGCTCGAAGCCTGTCTCGAATTGATGCGGTCGGGCGCCGTGATCGCGATCCAGGACATGGGCGCCGCCGGCCTCACCTGCTCGGCGGTCGAGATGGGCGCCAAGGGGGACCTCGGCATCGAGCTCGACCTCGACCTCGTGCCGTGCCGCGAGGCCGGCATGAGCGCCTACGAGATCATGCTCTCCGAGAGCCAGGAGCGCATGCTCATGGTGCTGAAGCCCGGCATGGAGGAGGCCGCGGAGGCGATCTTCCGCAAGTGGGAGCTCGATTTCGCGGTGATCGGCCGGACCACGGACACCCTGCGGTTCGTGGTCAAGCACGGGGGCGAGACGGTGGCCGACCTGCCGATCAAGGAGCTCGGCGACGAGGCGCCGCTCTACGACCGGCCGCACCTGCCGAAACCCTACCGGCCCATCCTGTCGGCCGGAAGCGTTTCGCCGCCCGTCCCGCACGGGGAGGCGCTGCTGCGGCTCGTCGGCTCCCCGGACGGCTGCTCCAAGCGCTGGGCCTGGCAGCAATACGACCACATCATCGGCGGCAACACGGTGAGCGGCCCGGGCGGCGACGCCGCGATCGTGCGCGTCGAGGACGGCCCGAAGGGCCTCGCGCTGACGACGGACGTGACGCCCCGCTACTGCGAGGCCGATCCGGTCGAGGGCGGCCGGCAGGCCGTGGCGGAGGCGTGGCGCAACATCACGGCCGTGGGCGGGCTGCCGCTGGCGCTCACGGACAACCTGAATTTCGGCAATCCGGAGCGGCCCGAATATATGGGCCAGCTCGTCGGCTGCATCCGGGGCATCGGCGAGGCGGCCCGCGCGCTCGACTTCCCGGTCGTGTCCGGCAACGTGTCCCTCTACAACGAGACGAGCGGGCGCGGCATCCTGCCGACGCCCACCATCGGCGGGGTCGGTCTCGTGGCCGACGTCGCGGTGAGGGCCTCGGTCGCCCTGAAGCGGCGCGGCGACGCCCTCCTGCTCATCGGCACCACGTCCGGCTGGCTCGGCCAGTCGCTCTACCTCCGGGACGTGTGCGGCCGCGAGGACGGGGCGCCGCCGCCGGTCGACCTCCGGGCCGAGAAGCGCAACGGCGATTTCGTCCGGGGATTGATCCGGGCCGGCCGGGTGGACACGGCGCACGACGTCTCGGACGGCGGCCTCGCGGTCGCGGTCGCCGAGATGGCCATGGCGGGCGGGATCGGGGTGTCGATGAACGCGCGCGACGTCCCGGCGGGTCTGCCTTCCCACGCCTTCCTGTTCGGCGAGGACGGCGCCCGCTACGTCCTCGCGGTTCCGGCCGCCTCCCTCCAGGCGATCCGGCAGGAGGCGATGGAAGCCGGGGTGCCGGCCTGGTATGTGGGCCAGGCGGGCGGCGACCTCGTGACCCTGCCGGAGGCCGAGCCCGTCCGTCTCGCCGATCTCGCGGACGCGCATGAAGGCTGGCTGCCCGCCTATATGAGCGCCTCACCGACACCTGAGCCCGACGCGGCGACACGGAGCTGACCCATGGCCATGGATGCGGGCGAGATCGAGCGCATGATTCGGGACGCGCTCCCGGACGCGACCGTCGCCATCAAGGACCTGGCGGGCGACGGCGACCATTACGCCGCCACCGTCACCTCCGCGGCCTTCCGGGGGAAGAGCCGCGTGCAGCAGCACCAGATGGTCTACGGCGCGCTCGGCGGCCGGATGGGCGGCGTGCTCCACGCGCTGGCGCTCACCACCGTGGCGGCCGCGGAGTAGCGGCGCCGGCTCCGGGCGGACGGCGGCGTTTCGCGGTCGGCCGAAGCCGTGCTACTCGCCGCGCCTGTCCACATCCCCGGAGCTTCGATGCGCCGCCTCGTCCTCTCCCTCGGAGCCCTTCTGGCCATGTCCGCTTCCGCGTCCGCCGCCGACACCGTCACCACGGCCTCCGGCCTGAAGTATCGGGACGAGGTCGCGGGTACCGGTGCCTCGCCCAAGGACGGGCAATCGGTCAGCGTCCATTACACGGGATGGCTGGACGAGGGCGGGAAGCAGGGCAAGAAGTTCGATTCGTCCCGCGACCGCGGCCAGCCCTTCTCGTTCCCGCTCGGCCAGGGCCGGGTCATCAAGGGCTGGGACGAGGGGGTCGCCACCATGAAGATCGGCGGCCGCCGCACCCTGATCATCCCGCCGGAGCTCGGCTATGGCGCGCGCGGCGCAGGCGGCGTCATCCCGGCCAATGCCACCCTGATCTTCGACGTGGAGCTTCTCGGCGCCCGCTGAGGAACACCGCCGGTCACCCTCCACCCATCCGGGAGTGGCGCTCAGGCGGCTTGCAGGTGCCTGAACATCACGGCCCGGGCCTCGTCGTCCATCTGCGGCTTGAAGGCGCCGGCATGGCTCTGCCGGAAGGATTCGACGCGGGCGGCGGCCGGACGGGCGGAGATCTCGTCGAACTGGCGCTTCAGGTTCGGGAAGCGGTCCCAGGCGCCGTCGCCCAGGATGAACGGCACCATCCTGGCCCAGCCCCATACGGCCATGTCGACGATCGAGTAATCCTCGCCGAGCACGAAGCGGCGTTCGGCGAGGCGCTCGTCCAGGATTCCGTAATGGCGTCCCGCCTCGAAACCGTAGCGGGTCTGGGCATAGGGCACGGGCTCGGGCGTGAAATGCTTGAAATGCACGGCCTGGCCGGAGAACGGCCCGACGCCGCTCGCCACGAACATAAGCCAGGACAGGAGCTCGGCCCTGCCGGCCGTCCCGGGATAGCCCAGGAACCGCCCGGTCTTCTCGCCGAGATGGAGCAGGATGGCGTTCGAATCGAAGACGGTGACGCCGTCGTCCACGATGGCCGGCACCTTCCCGTTCGGGTTCAGCCGGAGGTAGTCCGTCGCGAACTGGTCGCCCTTGCGGGTGTCGACCGGGACGGCCTCGTAGGGGAGGTCCATCTCCTCCAGGGCGAGCGCGACCTTCATCGGGTTCGGCGACAGGTTGAAGTGGAACGCGATCATCGGAAGGCTCCGGCAGAACGTGGCCGTATGCGCGCCGACCGCAGGCGGCGCAAGCGTCTGGTCTAGCCGGGCCGGAGCGCAGCCGCCTCTCGGGCCAGGGCGCCGATGCGAGGCCAGTCGCCGGCCGCGAGCGCGTCCTTCGGCATCATCCAGGAGCCGCCCACGCAGAGGACGTTCGGGCAGGCGAGGAAGCCGGGCGCGCTCCGCATGTCGATCCCGCCTGTCGGGCAGAACCGCACCTCCGGCACGGGCGCCGACACCGCCCTGAGCCAGGCCGTGCCGCCCGACGCCTCCGCGGGGAAGAATTTCTGGACCGTGAAGCCGAGCTCGAGGAGGTGCAGCGCCTCCGACGGGGTCGCGGCGGCCGGCATGACCGGGATGGCCGCGTCCGCCAGCGCAGCCGCCATCGCGGGCGAGGTGCCGGGCGTGACGATGAGCCTTGCGCCCGCATCGACGACCTGGCGGATATGGTCCGGCCGGACCACAGTGCCGGCCGCCACCACGGCCTCCGGCACGTCGCGGGCGACCGCCTCCATGGCGGCGAGCGCGGCCGGCGTCCTGAGCGTGATCTCGATCACGGGCAGCCCGGCCTCGACCAGGGTGCGGGCGAGCGGCACCGCCATGTCCAGCCGGTCGACGGTGAGAACCGGGATCACGGGCGCGAGCCCGGCATAGCGGGCGAGGAGGTCGCTTTTCATCCGGGGCTCGGTCATCCGGCATGCATCGGGTGCCGGGCGATCCTCGTCAAGCAGCGGCTGGAACGCTCACCCGAGTGCGAGGAACAGGATCAGGGCCCTATCGAGGGCTCGAAGATCCGATGTGGATAGGTTCCGACCTGCCGGTCGAGGCTAGATCGCGAGATCGTCGTGATCTTGTCTACCATGAGCCGCGAGTCTTTGAGCAGCCCAGTACCTGCCAATGTGTCGATGCCGATGCGGACACCGCTCGCCTCGACCTGGAACGTCGTGACCGGGCAGATGGTCAGGGAGGCGGTATGGTCGAAGGCGTCGCTCTGTACGATCACCACTGGCCGCGGCTTGGCCGCGAAGGTCCCTTTGCCGGAGGCGATCCAAACGGAGCCTCGCCTCACTCCTCCTCCCAGAACACCGAGATGGAGTCGACGAAGGCTTGATCATCGGCTTCGCTGGGACTCTCGGCGGGCGCCCGCGACTGACGCCGCGCCTCCGCCTTGAACTCGGGAGTGCTCGTATCAGGCAGAAGCGCCAGTAGGTCCGGCCGAATGAGCGAACGGAGGTCGTCCGTTCGTCGGGCGTCGGATGGGGTTGGTGTCTCGTGCCGTCCCATGGTCGTTCTCCTCCGAGAGGATACACGGCCTTGCGACGGACGAGAAGCCTCGCGCGAGTTCGTGCTACTCCGCCGGAACCGGCACCGGGTCGCCCGCAGGCCGACCGGCCGCCCTGGCGGCCCGCCCCTCCGCCCGCCGCGTCCGGCGGCGCGCCCTCCAGGCGGCGACGTTCGCCAGCATCATCAGCATGGCGGGGGTCACGACCAGCGTCAGGACCGTCGCGAAGCCGAGGCCGAAGACGATGGCGGTCGACAGGTTGATCCACCATTGCGTGGAGGGCGCGCCCATGTCGACGGCCCGGTGGAGGAAGTCGACATTGACCCCGAAGGCCACCGCCAGGACGCCGAGCACGGCCGTGACCGCGGTCAGCACCACCGGGCGGGCGCGCTCCCGGCAAGTCTCCAGGATCGCCTCGCGGGCGCCGACGCCCTCCTCGCGGAGGCGATCGTAGGTGTCGATCAGCACGATGTTGTTGTTCACGATGACGCCCGCATTGGCGATGACGCCGATCCCGCCCATCACGACGCCGAAGGCCTGCCCCATCACCATGAAGCCGATCAGCACGCCGATCGTCGACATGATCACGGCCGTGAGCGTGATCATCACGGACGAGAACTTGTTGAACTGCGCGAGCAGGATCGCGAAGATCAGGAAGAGCGCGGCCCCGAAGGCCTTCATCAGGAAGGCGCCCGCCTTGGCCCGCTCCTCGTCCTCGCCCTTCAGCCGGAAGGTCACGCCCGATCCGAGGTCGGTGCCGGCGAGCGTCCGGGCCACCTCCCCCTGCGTCTGCGCGCTCTGCACGCCCTCCGCCACGTTGGAGGTGACCGTGACCACCCGGACCGAGTTGACCCGGTTGATCTGGCCGACCTTCGGGGCCGGGACGCGCTTCACGAAATTTCCGATCGGCACCGAGCCGAGCGGCGTGTTGACCCGCAGCTCGTCGAGCTGGTCCAGCGAGCGGCGGTTCTCCGGGTAGCGGACCAGCACGTCCACGGGCTTGTCCGTGTCCACCGGCCGGTACTCGGTGACCTTCATGCCGTTGGTGACGAGCTGCACGGCGGCGCCGACCGAGGCCGGGGTCGCGCCGTATTTGGCGGCCTCGGCCTTGTCGACCTCGAGCCGCCAGTCGATGCCGGGCAGCGGCAGGCCGTCATCCACGTCGCGCGTGTCCGACCGGGCCCGCAGGAGGCCGGCCGTCTTCCGGGCCGCGGCCGCCAGGAGGGCCGGATCGTAGGAGGCGAGCTGGACCGTGACCGGCTTGCCCGTGGCCGGTCCGGCGCGCGGCTTCGTCACCTCGATCACCACGCCCGGAATGTCGCGCGTCCTGTCGCGGATCTCGTCCATGATGGCGGAGGCAGGGCGGCGGCGGCGCCAATCGACGAACTCGAACTGGACGGTGCCGACCGTGTCCTCCGTGACCTCGTTCGAGCCGCGCTGGCCCTCGCCCGCGCGGGCGTAGACGGTGGAGAGCTCGGCCATGCCGAGGAGCCGTCCCTCCACGGTGCGGACCAGCCGGTCCTTCTCCGCGATGGAGACGTTGCCGCGCGCCCGGACCTGGACGAGGCCGAAATCCGGCTCGACGTTCGGGAAGAACTCGACGCCGTGGCCGAGCCGGCCATAGGCGAACACGACCCCGACGAGGACGGCGAGCCCGAGCCCGAGCGTCGCGAGCGGCCGCCCGATCGCGAGCCGCACGACCCGCATGTACGAACCCCGATCCGACATCCGCTCGTCGTGGACGGCGCCCGACGAGGCGCGGCCGAGGAGCGCGCCGAGCGTCGGCGTGAAGAAGAGCGCGACCACCATGGAGGCGGACAGCGTCGCGATCAGGGTCAGCGGCAGGTACTTCATGAACTCGCCGACGATGCCCGGCCAGAACATCAAGGGTGAGAACGCCGCGATGCGGGTCATCGTGGCGGAGATCACCGGGCCGGCCATGCGGCGGGCCGCGAGCGAATAGGCGGATTTCGGCGCCATGCCCTCCGCCATGCGGCGCTCGGCGAATTCGGACACGATGATGGCGTCGTCCACCAGCATCCCGACCGCGAGGATCAGCGCGAACAGCACCACGATGTTCACGGTCAGCCCGGCCATCTGCAGGCCGAGGATGCCGGTCAGGAACGAGGCCGGGATGGCGATGCCGATGAACAGCGAGGCGCGCCCGCCGAGCACGGCCAGCATGATGACGAAGACGAGCAGCACGGCCGTGATCACCGAGTTCTGCAGCTCGTGCAGCATGTCCCGGATGGTCTTCGACTTGTCCTGGGTGAAGGAGACGTCGACCGTGCCGGGCCAGGATTTGCGGATGGCCGCCATGGCGGCCTTCACGCCGTCCACCGTCTCGATCAGGTTCGCGCCCGTGCGCTTCACCACCTCGATCGTGATGGCGCTCTTGCCGTTGATGCGGGTGATGGAGGCCGCGTCCTTGAAGGTCGGCCGGACCTCCGCGACGTCGCCCAGCGTCACCGAAGCCGCGCCGGAGGCCGCGATCGGGTATTTCAGCACGTCCGTCGGCGTCTCGATGAGGGACGGAACCTTCACGGCGAAGCGCCCGGACGAGCTCTCGATGGCGCCGGCCGCGACGAGCGCGTTGCCGGACGCGAAGGAGCCGACCAGGTCGCCGAGATTGATGCCGTAGGAGCGCATCAGCATGGGCTCGGCGATGATCTCCACCGCCTCGTCGCGCGCGCCCCGGAGGTCGGCCGACAGCACGCCCGGCAGGCCTTCCAGCAACGTCTTGGCCTGTCGGGCGAAGCGCAGCAGCGTCCGCTCCGGCACGTCCCCGCCGAGCGCCACCACGATGACCGGGAAGAGGGAGAGGTTCACCTCCGTGACGATCGGCTCGTCCGCGTCCTTCGGGATGTCCTTCTTGGCCATGTCCGTCTTGGCCCGGATGTCGGCCAGCGCCCGGTTCGAATCGAACCCGGCCTCGAACTCCACCAGCACGAAGCCGCCGCCCTCGAAGGCCTGGCTCCGCATCTCCTTGATGTTCGAGACGGATTTCAGCTGCGTCTCGAGCGGCCGCAGGATCAGCCGTTCGGCATCCTCCGGCGAGATGCCCCGCTGCGTGACGTTCACGTAGACGATCGGCACCTTTATGTCGGGCTCGGCCTCCTTCGGGATCGACAGGTAGGCGGACAGCCCGGCGACCAGGAGGAAGAGGAGGACGGAGATCGTCAGCCGGGCATGACTGATCGCGTAATCGACCGGGTTCTTCATCGGCTAGGTTTCCGTACGCACCCAACCTCCTCATGCTGAGGTGCCCGGCGGAGCCGGGCCTCGAAGCACGCCGAACGGTGGTGCGTCCTTCGAGGCCGGCCTTCGGCCGGCACCTCAGGATAAGGACGGTCGGCGCTCCCCATCACCCCTGCGCCTTGGCCGGGACGGCGTCCACCGCCTCGCCTTCCTTGACGAAATCCTGGCCCTCGACGATCACCCGGGCGCCGTCCGGCAGGCCGGACAGCCAGAGCGCGCCCTGCCCGTCCTCGACGAGGCCCACGGGCGAGAAGGCGACCACCCCGTCCGGCTTCACGTGCCGGACGCCGAGCCGCCCCTCCGACGAGAAGGTGAGGGCGGACCGCGGCACCCGCGCGGCCGGGACGGCGGCGAGCAGGAGGTCGACCTCGCAGGTGACGCCGTCCGGGATGGCGCCGTCGCGGTTCTCCGTCTCGACATCCACCCGGTAGGTGCGGGTGCCGCCGCTCGCCTTGCGGGACACGAACCGGACGTGGCCGTCCCGAACCTGCCCGGTCACCGTGCGGATCTCGGCCTTGCCGCCGGGCACGACGCCCGCGAGCTGTCGCTCCGCGACCTCGACCACGGCCAGCATGGGATCGAGCGCGATGATCTCGGCTACGTTCGCGCCCTGCATCATGACCTGCAGGGCCTGGCCGACCTCGACCGGGACGGAATCGACCACGCCGGAGATCGGCGCCGTGACCTCGCCCTTCTTCTGCTCGGCCTCCGCCTGCGCGAGGCCCGCCTCCGCGCCCCTGAGCTCGGCCTCGAGCTGGACCTTGTTGATGGACGGGTAGGAGCCGAGCTCGATCAGGCGCAGCCGGGCCTTCGCCTCCGACTTGCGCTGTTCGAGCCGGGCCTTGGCCTGCTCCACCTGCGCCTCGCGGGCCTCGTCCGACAGCACGGCGATCACGTCTCCGGCCTTCACCACCGATCCGCGCCGGACGTTCAGCTTCAGCACCACGCCGGAGGTGCGGGCGACGGCCGTCACGCGCTTGTCCGCCTCCGTGCGGCCGGACAGTACGATGCGGCGGGCGTGCATGGCGGTCGAGACCGGCAGCACCGCCACCTTGAATTTCGGCGCGGCCGGAGCCTGCGTCTCCGGCGCGGCCGCGCCCTTCGCGGCGTCCCGGCCGAGCACGCCCGATCCGATCCAGGCGCCTCCGCCCAGCACGAGCGCCACGGCGACGATGCGGGAGGGCTTCATGCGGTCACCTTTCGGGAAGCGGGTGCGGGCGCGAGCCGGCCCGGGACCTCCGCCGTCACCATGGCGCGGATCAGGTCCATGACGGGCCGCATCTCGCGGGCCGGATCGAAATCCTGCAGGGTGGCGCGGCGGACGAAGAGGCCGTCCGCCAGCGTGCAGATCAGCGTCGC
This sequence comes from uncultured Methylobacteriaceae bacterium, assembly GCA_937872715.1. Taxonomy (GTDB): domain Bacteria; phylum Pseudomonadota; class Alphaproteobacteria; order Rhizobiales; family Beijerinckiaceae; genus Enterovirga. The sequence goes on along the minus strand of CALMTJ010000351.1, from coordinate 1,398 downwards.
GATCGTGCGGCTGTCGAGGGCGGGCGAGATGTCGCCGGATGCCGTCGCGGCGTCGAGGAGGCCGGTCAGCCGCGCGACGACGTCCTCGGAGAACTCGGCGGTGAGCCGGGCGACGGCCGGGTTGCGGGTCGCCTCGGCCCAGATCTCGAGGCAGAGCATCGCCTTCTCGCGCGGCTCATCGGCGAAATGCCGGTGGCCCAGCCTCTCGAAGCCGGACATGAAGCCGGTCCCGGCCTCCCCGAGGGCCGCGAAGCTCTCGGCGGCCTCCGCCCGGTCCCGCTCCGTCAGCCCGGCCACCACGGCGTCCTTGGACGGGAAATACCGGTACAGGTTGCCGGCGCTCATGCCGGCCTCCGTCGCCACGTCCTGCATGGTCGTGCGGTGAAAGCCTGTCCTCACGAAGCAGCGTTCCGCGGCGTCGAGGATGCGGGTGCGGCGGTCGGTGCCGTCCGGATGGGCCTGGAGCACGTTCGTTCCTGAGAATGAACGCTCATTCTCATTCTCCGGACGGCCTGTCAACCGCAGGGTCGAGCGGCCTCCGAGGATTATGCCGGCAGCCCGCCCGTGGTGTAACATCGCACGGATGGCGACGCAGGCGGTCGAGCTCGGCGGTGGGCGTCTGGCTCGTTGACCGTCTCGCCGGAACAGGTGGGTCGCGGTCGGAGGGGGTAGGGATGGAGGAGGTCGACGACGACGAGGTCTACAAGAACATCTGCGCCGCGATGGGCACCCCGTGGCCGACGACGGTGGGCGAGAGGATCGGCGCGGCCTTCACGAGCATCACCAGTTCGCGGGAGGAGCCGTCCCACCAGGGCGACGTGAACTGGCGGCGGCCGAGCTTTACGTGTTCGCCCGCTACTGCATCTGCTATACGGGCTATGCCGGGATGCCGTTCGTGGCGGGCGCGATCGGCGCGTATGTCCTCTGGAAGCAGAACCCGCTGCTCCCGCGCTTGCTCAAGTGCGGCAACGGCCCGACCACCCCCATGTCGGGAGCAGATCTTCGCTGGCAGGCGCGCGGCTGCGCCGACGGGCTCACGGATTACAATCTGGGCTCGGGTAAGCCTGCCAAGAGCGCCCGGTTCCCCCAAAAGCCGTCTCCGAGCACTCCCGCCTTCTCCGGCAACGCCGCCAACAACATCTCGCGCGGTGGCTTCAGCGCGGCGGGCGGTGCCGCCGGCATGGCGGCGGGCGCGGGAGCGGCCGGACGGGTTGGTTGATGACGGCCGGCGGCGCGCCGGGCCGGCGGTAGAGCGCCGCGTCCCTGCCTGTGACCGTGTCCGGGGCGCAGCGGCACCACACGTCTTGGCCGGGCTTGGCCCGGCCATCCACCTCCCGCCCGGGCCGGGCCGTCGACGGGGGGCCGTGGGACCGCGGTCTTCGGGGATGGCCGGGCCAC
>CALMTJ010000350.1 GCA_937872715.1 uncultured Methylobacteriaceae bacterium | reverse complement strand
CCGTCTGGAGCGTGTTCCCGTTTCGGGACGTGGTCCGGATGCTCTGGCGCCGGCGGCGCATCATCGCCTCGGTGGCCGCCGCCATCCTTCTCCTGGCGATCACCTATCTCGTGCTCGCGCCCGTCCGGTACACGTCGACGGCGAGCATGATCATAGACACGAAGCGGGCGCAGTTCGTCCTGGCGGACACGCTCGCCGAAGGCCAGGTCGACCAGGCGGCGGTCAGCAGCCAGGTGGAAACGATCAGGAGCGAGAAGGTCGCCCAGAAGGTGGTCAGGAGCCTGCAACTCGACGCCGATCCTGAATTCGTGGGCGTGACCACGAGCGCGGCGTCGACGCTGCTGGGGCGGCTCGGACTGGCCGCGGATTACGCGCCCTCCGCCGAGGCCCTGTTCCGACGGGCGGTCGCGAGTTTCGACGGCGGGCTGAAGGTCAGTCGCGTCGGAAGCAGCTACGTGGTGGACATCTCGTATACGTCGCTCGACCGCAACAAGGCTGCCAAGATCGCGAACGAGACGGCCGAAGCGTACATCAACGATCAGCTCGACGCGAAGCTGGAAGGCACGCAGCGGGCGAGCTCCTGGCTGCAGCAACGGATCGGCGAGCTGCGGCAGCAATCGAGCGATGCCTACCAGGCCGTCCAGAACTTCAAGCTGGAGAACAACCTCATCATCGATCCGTCCAGCGGCAAGCTCAGCACGGATCGCGAACTGGACGAGCTGACATCCTCCCTGGGGCGTGCCCGAGCGGACGTGTCGCAAGCGCAGGCCCGCCTCGACCGGATCGCCGCCGTTCTCCAATCCAATAGCGGCATCGCGACGGGCGTGACGGACCAAGCCGTGGCGGATCAGCTGAACAACCCCATCATCGTGAGACTTCGCCAGCAATACCTCGACACCCAGAAGACCGAGGCCGATTACGCGACGCGTTACGGCAAGAACCATCAATCGACCGTGAGCATGCGTGTCGAGATGGCCGGAATAGAGCGGGCCATCTCCGAAGAAGTCAAACGCATTGCGGAGACTTACAAGAGCGACTTGGAGATCGCGAAAACCCGCGAGCAGTCCATAGCGGACCGCACGAACGCGCTCTTCCAGAACAGCGGCAAGGATCGGCAGCTTCAGGTCAAGTTGCGCGAGCTCGAGACGGGCGCGACGACCTACAAGACCATCTACGAATCGTTCCTCAACCGCTACACGCAGGCGGTTCAACAGCAATCGTTTCCGTCGACGGAGGCCCGTGTCATCACCCGCGCCTATAGCGGGGTCAAGACGGCACCTCGCACGACGGTGACGCTGCTGTTCGGTGCTCTGGCCGGGCTCGGCCTCGGAATCGCGGCGGCCCTGGCGCGCGAAGTGCTCGATCGCGTGATCCGGACGCGGGCGCAGGTCGAGCGCACTCTCGGAGTGGCCTGCCTCGCGGTGATCCCGCGCGTCTCTCCCGGTGCAGGTGGCGCGGGGCAGCTGGCGTCGCTCGCGCGGCGCCTGACGAACTCCTTTCCGGCCGCGATGCGGCCCGGCCTGGATGAGAGCTCCCAGTCCGGTCCACCCGGAGGCCTCTCCCTCCTGGACGAGCGCAGCCCGTTCTCGGCCACCGCGGAGGCGCTGCGGAGCTTGAAGGTGACCGTCGACCTCGACTCTGTCGGGGGCGAGACACGGGTCGTCGGGGTCACGTCCTCCCTTCCGGGCGAAGGCAAGACGACGATCGCGCGGAACCTGGCTCGCGTCACCGCCCAGGCCGGCCGGCGCACGCTCGTCATCGACGGCGATCTTCGACACTCGACCTTGTCGCGGCAACTCGGTCTCGCCGACCGCCCGACGCTCATCGACCTTCTGTCGGGCGAGATGCCGCTCGCGGATGTCATCGTACGCGACCACGAAGCAGGTGTGGACGTCATCGCGGCGCCTTTGACGGCGCGCCCGGTCCAGACCGCCGACATCCTCAGCTCGAGGGCCATGGGGAACCTCCTCGCGTCGGTCCGCAACAGCTACGATTACGTGATCGTGGACCTTCCGCCGATCCTGCCGGTCGTCGATGTCCGGGCCTCGGCGCATCTGATCGATTCCTTCCTGGTGGTGGCGCAATGGGGACGGACCACCATCGACGATCTCGAGCGTGCGCTCGCGAGTTCGGCGACCGTCCGCGACAGGCTGCTCGGGATCGTCGTCAACCAGGCGGATCTCGCGGCGTTGCGCCACTTGGACGATTACGGGTACCGCGGCTCCCAGTATTACGTGAAGGGCTAGCCTGCCGTGCACGACAGGGCGGCGCGCGGTGCTCGTCTCGTGGTGGTGGCCGCCGCCCTCGCGACGTTCGGCTTGTCCGCTGCCGCGATCGGGGCGCGGCGCGGTGACATCGCGGACGCCGGATTGGGACAACGCCTCATAGCGGGTGAGACGTGGTCCGCCGACTACCTGCGGACAGCTGGCGGAGGTCCGGACCGCGGGGAGTGCGGCACGGGGCGCGACCTCCAGGATTCCATCGTACGGCTTCGGGTCGTCGAGGAGGATCTGGCGGCAGGTCGCGTATCTGAGGTGGATTCGGCCCTCGCGTCCCTGTCGGACCTGGTGGAGCGGGGGCTCAGATGTTCGCCGTCTCAGCCCTTCCTGTGGCTCGAGCGGTTCTGGCTGGACGCCCTGACCGGCGATTTCGGACCCAAATCCTGGCGCGCGCTCGAGACATCGTACGCGCTCGGCGGACACGAGAGCTGGATCGCCCTTCGTCGGAGCCGCACCGCGGTTCCCCTCCTCCTCGCCATGCCGGACGCACTCAGGCGCCCCGTGATGGCCGAGTTCCGAATGCTCTTGAAGGACGGCTTCGTGTGGGAGGCGACCCAGCTGGTCCGGAGAGCGCCTCAGCCACTCAGGAACGCGATCGGCGACGAGTTGCTCCAGCTGCCCGCAGGGGCCCGTGAGCGGCTCAACGCGGCACTCGTCAGCTCGGGAGCGGAGCCCTTCGAACTCGGACGAATGGCGGAGACGGGTGCCGGGGCACGATGAGGGCGAGCGGGAAGAGGGCCCAGGCACGCAAGCCTCGCCGCATCCTGCATCTCGTCCGGCAGTTCTCGCCCTCGGTGGGCGGACTGGAAACCTATGTCGACGAGATGAGCGCAGGTCAGGCCCGGAGCGCGCAGGTTTGCGTCCTCACGCTGGACAGGGTCTTCGGCTCGCGGCGCAAGCTCAAGAAAGTCGAGCGGAGGGGCCGCGTCGTCGTGGTCAGAACTCCGTATGTCGGAACCCGGCAGCTCTTTCTTCCATCCCTCGGCCCGGCCTTTCTTCGTCGGTTCGACATCCTCCATGTCCATGCGACCGACCAGCTCCTCGACGTGACGGCGTCGTTGTCCGTCCTTCACCGGCGCCCGATTCTATGCACGACGCACGGCCTGTTCTTCCACACGCAGGCGCTGCGCTTCGCCAAGGCGGTCTATTTCAACGTGATCACTCGCATCAGCCTCAAAGCGTGCCGGATGGTGTTCGCCGTCAGCAGGGCCGATGCCAGCACCGTCGCGAAGGTCGGGGTCGAGTCGTACGATCTGCCGAACCCGATCGTCCCGCTCGGAGACGCGCCGGCGACCGGACGCGACCTCATCTATCTCGGGCGGATCGCACCCAACAAGGAGATTGGACGCCTCCTCGACTTCTTCGCCGCCCTCCGCGTGCTGGACCCCGGGCGGGTGCTCCACGTGGTCGGAGGCGATCCGGACGGCCTGCTTCCGGGCATCCTGTCGAATGCCGGCCCGCTGGATGGGGTGGTGTTCCACGGCTTCCTCACGCGGGAACGCGTGTCGGATCTCGTGGGCTCCTGCGGGTTCATCATCTCGGCGTCATCCTACGAGGGGTATGGGCTCTCGGTCGTCGAGGGCATGTCGGCAGGCCTCTTGCCTGTCCTGAGCGACATCCCGGCCTTTCGGGAGATCCGGGACGATTCGGGGGTTGGCCTCCTGCTGGATTTCGACGACCCTGGGTTGTCCGCCGAGATGTTCGTCGGGTTCAGAGAGCGTATCACGACAGCCGATCGGGAACGGGCCGCAGGATTCGCGCGAAGCCGCAGCTGGGAACCGGTTCAGGAGGTGGTCCGGAGAGCATATGACCAAGTCTGCGACACAGGCCGCTGAACCGGGGTGGCAGACGCGAAGGTTTCTCGGGCTCGAGGTTCAGGTCGCGAAGCGCTCCGAGGTCATCGCGCTCCTCCTTGGACGCCTGGCCGAACGCCGCCGAACTCTGGTGACCTTCGCCAACACGAACCTCGTCGTGACGGCCGCCAGATCTCGCCTGTCGGAGCGATTGTCTCGGGATTTTGTCATCCTGAACGATGGCATAGGGCTCAACCTTGCCTCGCTCCTCTGTTACGGGACGGCTTTCCCCGAGAACCTGAACGGGACGGACTTCACCAGGACGTTCCTCGACGACTTGCCGCCCCGTACCGCCGTGTACCTGTTCGGGTCGACGAGCGACGTGATAGAACGTGCCGGATCCAAGCTCGCTTCTTTGCCGAACGTGAAGGTGGTCGGAGGCAGCGACGGCTTTCAGTGGCGAGAACATCCATGCGAGTTGATCCGGACGATCAACGCGGCGAACCCTGACGTGTTGCTGGTCGCTCTCGGCAACCCGCTTCAGGAGGAATGGATCCTGGAGCATGCGAGCCGGATATCTGCTCCGATCACGATCGCCGTGGGAGCCTTCCTGGATTTCACGTCGGGCAAGGTCGCCAGAGCGCCCCGCCTCGTTCGCATGTTGCGGCTGGAATGGGCATATCGATTGCTCCTCGAACCCGGGCGTCTGTGGAGACGCTATTCGATCGACCTCCTCTGGCTTTTCGCCGCTCTCGTTCTCGAGCGGTTCAAGGAGGCGCGGAGAACGGCAGGACAGGGCGGCAGGACCGACAGGTCATGAGATCGGCTCCGTACGACGACATTGGCTGGACCGGCAGACAGCCGCACGAGGCCGGAGCGGAGTGGTCGACCGGCGCGTGCCTCATATGGGCTGTTTCGTTCAACTTCGTCCTATGCTTCGTGGACACGAACATCGCCGCCCTGTCGCCCGCCGCCGTGATCCTCGCGGAGATCATGACGGTCGGCTGGGCGCTTACGCTGATCGCGTTGAGATGGAACCGGGCTTGCTGGCCATGGCTCGGTCTTCTGTTCGCGCTGCTCGTAAATTGGCTCGTGCTGTCCCTGCTCAATCAGCTCGCCGATCCGAAACTGATACGCGATGTTCTGCTGATCCCAGTGTTCATCATGCTTGGCCTTGTAAGCAATCAAAGGGAACTTTACCGCGTCGTCTGGACGCTGCAGATCCTGATATTCGTCGTCATGTGCTTCGAGCTGATCGGTACGACATCGTTCGCTCGCGTCTTCAACGTGCAGAGCTTCTATGTTCACACGCGGGGATTCGAGGAAAGCTCGTTCTGGAACAAGTCGAGCGACCTGTTCGTAAGCGCGACGAGACCAGGTGAACGCAATCTGCCGTTTTTCGGAGCGCACCGCCTGTCGTCCATCTTCCTGGAGCCGGTATCTCTGGGAAACTGGGTCATCCTCCTGACGATCTACGTAGCCGGCTTCGGCTCTGCTCTGCCTTCCAGCCGCCGCAAGCTGCTGGCCGCCAGCAGCCTGATCCTCCTTCTGGCATGCGACGGCCGACTGGCCTTCGGCCTCTGCCTCATCGTGCTGGCCATCGCCGCCTTCCGGAACCGGCTCAGTCCAGCCCTCGCCGTCGTCGCTCCCGTCGTTGCGTTGCTGCTGGGCGCGATGCTGGCCGCCGTCAGCAATGAGCAAGCGGGCCAGGACAACCTCGGAGGAAGGGTCGGCTTGACGCTGCAGCTCGCGGCAAGGCTCGACGTCGCCGACCTCCTCGGTCTCAGCCAGCAGATGGCGTATTCCTCCATGGACAGTGGCCTCGTATACCTCATCCTGTCGCAAGGCCTGTTCGGCGTCCTGTGTGTTTGGCTCTTCGTCTTCTGGCCGCGAACTACCGGGGCGGGCCCAGCCTTCCTGGTACTCGGGGTGGCGGTCTACATCTCGGGGACTTGGCTCGTCAGCTACTCAATCCTCTCGATAAAGACGGCCGCACTGCTCTGGCACATGTTCGGCGTGGCGATCTCCGCCGATGAACGTCAGGAGGCTCGCGTAAGAGGGCTCGACGCGAGACTGGTCGAGCTGCCTGGCTGATGCCGATCTCGACGCCGAAATTCGTCTTCGTCTCGGGTTATCATGACTTCCGCTCGCGGCGGAGAGCGAACCTGCATTTCATCGCGGATGAGTTGAAGAAGCAAGGACCCGTTCTTTTCCTGTCGGTCAGGTTCAGTCAGCTCAACAAGCTGCAGAACGATCCGAGGGCCGACTTGAGGCCGGTTGCGAACCGCTTCGAGGAACGGAACGGCGTTGCTTGCTACCTCTGGGAAACGCTCCTGCATCCGATATCGCTGCCGGCATTCCTCGCCCCTCTGGAGCGCTGGACCTATCGGACCTATGCGAGCCGCCTTCCGAAACACGTCAAGGATGCCGTCTCGAAGGCGGAGATCGTCTTCGTGGAGAGTGGGATCGGTCTTCTGCTGCTGCCCGTCATCAGGGAGGTCAACTCGTCCGCTCGGATCATCTACATGGCGTCGGACAGCCTGGCGACCGTCAATCAATCTCGGACGATCCGCAAGGCTTTGGAAACGCATTCCAATCTGCTCGACGGCGCGCGGCTGCCCTCGCCCTACCTCCTTCCCGAAATGCCGGACGGGCTGAAGTCGTATTACATACCTCACGGGATCGAGAAAGAGGTCTTCGGCGCGATCGGGACATCCCCTTACGAGGACGGCACGAGGAACGCCGTATCGGTCGGGTCCATGCTTTTCGACCGTACGTTCTTCGAGATCGCGGCGGCACGTTTTCCGGACGTGACGTTCCACGTCATAGGCGGGGGCCTGGACGTTCCGGCCCGGCCCAACATCGTCGCGCATGGCGAGATGCCGTTCGCCGAGACCCTGCCCTATATCCGGCATGCGACGTTCGCGATCGCACCGTACCAGGCCGATGTCCCTTCCTACCTGACCCATACGTCCATGAAGCTGATGCAGTACGGCTTCCTTGGTGTACCCACCGTCTGCCCCGTTCGGGTGGTCGGCCAGGGCCTCGGCCGCTTCGGCTACGAGCCGGGTTCGGAATCGTCGATCGTCTCCGCGATAGAGGACGCGTTGGCGGCGGGTCGCGTGCCTGTCCAGGCGGCACTCGACTGGCGTGAGGTCACCACGCGACTCATCGAGCCCGAACGTTTCGCAGACACTCGGATCGCCGTTTGATCGTCAAGTCCGGCGACGAACGCGCGATGTGAAGCTGGAGCCCAGACCGCTTGGCGCAGTAGCAAGCGCGATTACCGAAAATCCCGCGCGACGATTTAACGTCTCGAACATCTTACCGCCCGTTAGCGCTATCGGACAACCAATCGATCACGACTAGCCGGCAGAACCAGTCCAAATCGAGGGATTGGCGATGCAGGTAGGCGTGAACCTTTCCGGCGGCGAGTTCGGCTCCGGAAGCCGGATGAACTATGATTATACGTATCCGACGCATGGCGAACTCGACTATTACGCGTCGAAAGGTCTGGACGTCGTACGCCTGCCGGTCCTCTGGGAGCGGTTGCAGCCGAGCCAGAATGGACCTTTGTCGAGCGGCGACATCGGACGGATCGCCGACGTCGTGCATTACGCCGATACGAAGGGCATCAAGGTCATCCTGGACGTCCACGATTACGGATACGGGTACGGCAGCCTCATCGGCAGTTCAGCGACACCCAACGCCTCGTTCGCGGACCTGTGGGGGAAGCTCGCCGGCCAGTTCGCGACCGACTCGAACGTCATCTTCGGGCTCATGAACGAGCCCCATACGCAGAATGCGGCGCAGTGGCTGGACAGCGCCAACATGGCCATCGATGCCATCCGCCGGGCCGGCGCGACGCAGGAGGTCCTCGTCCCGGGCTCCTACTGGGACGGCGCCTGGAGCTGGGTCTCCAGCGACAACGACACCGTCATGGGGAACGGCATCCGGGACTCGGCCCACAATTACGCGTTCGAGGTGCACCAATACCTCGACGTCGACGGCTCGGGAACCCATGCCTCGGTGGTGTCCGACACGATCGGCGTCGAGCGTCTGTCGGCGATCACGGCCTGGGCGGAGGCCACCGGCAACAAGCTGTTCCTGGGCGAGTTCGGCGCCGGCACGGACGCGACGAGCTTGTCCGCGCTGGACAAGATGCTCGGCTTCATGAACGCCCACCAGGACGTGTGGCAAGGCGCGACCGAGTGGGGCGGCGGTCCCTGGTGGGGCAATTACATGTATTCGGTCGAGCCGACCGGCCTGAACACGAGCTCGGTCGCCGACAAGCCGCAGATCGCGATCCTCAGCAAATACGCCACCATGTCCGAGCCGTCCGTGCAGGAGCCGCACGGGAGCGCCGCTCCCGGACCCGCATCGGTCGCGGCGGGCAACGCCCCGGTTTCGGCAAGCTCCGCGCCTGCCGCCGCCTCGCCCGTCACCCAGCATCCCGTTCAGCTACGTCGAACCTCTCAGCGTGTCGGACCTCCTGTCCAAACCCTCCGCCGACGCGCTGGGGGGCCTCGTGGATTACGACGGAAACCACCTCGGGAGCACAGGAGCCTGGAAGCTGGTCGGACAGGCCGACGTCCAGAACGACGGCGACATGGAATTCGTCTACGTGAACAAGGAGCTCGGCAGGTGGGCGACCCTCGGACCGGACGAGACGGGCACGATCGATCTGGCGAGCCATGGCGCGGGCGGCGACACCCGCGTGGTCGGAACCTATATCGACCCCTTCGTCGCTTCAGGGCAAGTATCGAAGGGATCGCCCAGCGATAGTCAGACGAGGTTCGCCAACGATCTCAAGTCGGGAAA
>CALMTJ010000349.1 GCA_937872715.1 uncultured Methylobacteriaceae bacterium | reverse complement strand
GGGGCCCCGGCCCGGGGGGTTGGGCGGGCCAACGCCCGGCCATGACGATCGACGACGGCTACGAGGCAGACGCGCATGACCATGAAACCGATGGCGGCCATTATTATGGTCGGCGCGCTCGCGCTCTCCGCCTGCGCGCCCGTGCTGCCGCCGATCGCCGCCGAGGTCGCGGGCGACGCGGCGTTCAAGTCGTCGATGGCCATGCGCTTCCCGCCCGGTTCCAGCTCGGACGCGCTCCGGGTCGAGCTCGAACGGGAGGGCTTCAGGGTCTACGACGACGCGAGCGGGTCGCGGCACCAGGCGCGCTTCGCCTTCCCGAACCTGCCCTGCGACACGCTGGTGCGGGTGGATTGGCTATCCGACCGGCGCGGCCGGATCGTGCGGCTCGGGGCCGAGCGCCACGATTGCTCGTGACCGTGCGGCTTACGTCATCGCGAGCGGAGCGAAGCGACCCAGCGTCAGCGCCGCTCCTGGATTGCTTAGCTTCGCTCGCAAGGACCGAGGGGAGAGGCGCTCAGCCGCCCGCGAGCTTCGCCTTCACGACCGCGCTCGCCTTGGCGAAATCCATCCGGCCGGCATGTTCGGCCCTGAGCGCGGCGATGACCTTGCCCATGTCCTTCACCGACGACGCCCCGCTCGCCGCGATGGCGGCGGCGATCGCCGCCTCCGTCTCGGCCTCGCCGAGCTGCCGGGGCAGGTAGCCCGAGATGACCGCGATCTCGCCGCGCTCCTGCTCGGCGAGGTCCGGGCGGTTGTTGCCCTCGTAGATCGACAGGGATTCCTGGCGTTGCTTCACCATCTTCTGCAGCACGGGAAGGATCTCGTCATCCGTGAGCGGACCCTTGCCGAGACCGCGCGCCTCGATGTCCTTGTCCTTCAGCGCGGCCTGGACGAGCCGCACGGTGGAGAGCCGGAGCTTGTCGCCGCCCTTCATGGCGGCCTTCACGTCCTCCGACAGGCGCTCGCGTAACGACATGGCGTGGTCCCGGATGGGGCGGCCGCGGCCGCGTTGACGCGTGGCGGCCGCGCTCCTAGATGTCGAGACGCTCCCGCCGACCGCGCAATGGGTGTGTCCGGCGCGGCTTAGCCCGGAACCTCAACATGCCGCAACACGACCTCGCGACCGGCGATGGCGCGCCGGCCGCCCCCGCCGGTTCGGCCTGTACGGAGCCGCGCGCCACCGCGCTCCTGGTCCTGGCTGACGGCACGATCGTTGAAGGAAGCGGCATCGGCGCGGTGGGCGAGACGGCGGGCGAGGTCTGCTTCAACACGTCCATGACGGGCTACCAGGAGATCCTGACCGATCCCTCCTATGCCGGGCAGATCGTCACCTTCACCTTCCCGCATATCGGCAATGTTGGGTCCAACGAGGAGGACATGGAGACGGTCGACGCAGACAAGGCGTCCGGCGTCAGGGGTGCCGTGCTCGGCGCCGCCATCACGGAGCCGGCGAACTGGCGCTCGACGCGGCCGCTCGATGCCTGGCTCAAGGCGCGCGGCATCGTCGGGATGGCGGGCGTCGACACCCGGGCGCTGACCGCGCTGATCCGCGAGGGCGGCATGCCGAACGCTGTCATGGCGCATGATCCGGCGGGTCTCTTCGACCGGGCGGCGCTGACCGCGCGCGCGGCCGGCCTCCCGTCCATGGAGGGGCTGGATCTCGTCCCGATGGTGTCCCGCGACGAGCAGGGCAACTGGACGGAGACGGTTTGGGAGCTCGGCCGCGGCTACGGCCGGGGCGAGGGCGGCCGCCTTCACGTGGTGGCGGTCGATTTCGGGGTGAAACGCAACATCCTCCGTCTCCTTGCCGAGGCGGGCTGCAGGGTGACGGTGGTGCCGGCGACGGCGTCCGCGGGCGACATCCTGGCGCTTGAGCCCGACGGCGTCTTCCTGTCGAACGGCCCCGGCGACCCGGCCGCGACGGGCGCCTACGCGGTCCCGGTCATCCGCGAGCTCCTCGACCGCAAGGTGCCGACCTTCGGCATTTGCCTCGGCCATCAGCTGATGGGCCTCGCGCTGGGTGCCAGGACGGTGAAGATGCACCAGGGCCATCACGGCGCGAACCATCCGGTGCGGGACAACACGACCGGCAAGGTCGAGATCGTGTCCATGAACCACGGCTTCTCCGTCGATCCGGACACGCTGCCGGCCAACGCCTCGCAGACGCACGTGTCCCTGTTCGACGGCACGAATTGCGGCATCGAGCTCACCGACCGCCCGGCCTTCTCCGTCCAGTACCACCCGGAGGCATCCCCCGGCCCCCGGGACAGCCATTACCTGTTCGACCGCTTCGTGAAGATGATGGAGACACGCGCCGCGGGCTGAGGATGTCTGACCTGCTCTCCCGGCCATGACGGTCGAGGATCTCGCGTTGCGTTCCCCGATCCCGTCGCGGTAACGGTTTCGAAACGGTAACGGGCGAATGAGGCTCGGACCTTTCACCGGGGCAGACCATGGCATTGCAGGCGATTGGCGGCGGCCGCGCGCCGGACGAGTTCTCGCGCCTCCACCGGCTGTTCGTCCAGCATTTCACCATGGCTGTCGGCTTCGCTTGGCTCGCCTCCGCCGTGGCGGCGATCCATGCTCCCTGGGTGCGCAACATCCGGGGGCTCATCGACCCGGCGGGCCGCGTGGAGAGCACCTTCTCGTTCCTGTTCGGCGTGCCCGTCCTCATGACGGCCGCCCTGCTCTGCGCCGCGTTCGGAGCCGACGTGCTCCGCCGCTCGGCCGTCGTGAAGAACCAGCAGGTCGAGTTCGCGGTCGCGGGCGCGGCCGTGCTGGCCGTGTTCGTGCTGGCCATCCACAGGGCCGTGACCGCTTGCCTCCTGGGGCTTTGAAGCGCAATCAGGCCGACCGATAGCGGGCAGCCCGACACGACACGATGGCGAAGGCAATGGCCGGCATGCGACCGGCGAAGAGCGGGGGACGCCGGCAGGTCGAGGACCACCTCTTCGCCGATGACGGCACAATCCCGAACTCCCGCCTGCCGCTCGTCCTGGTGCGCGAGGCCCTGCGCCTCGATCCGGACGAGCCTGCCGCGACCTGCGAGAGCGTCTTCGCCGCCAACGGCTGGACCCGCTCCTGGCGGAACGGCATCTTCCCCTACCACCATTACCACTCAACCGCGCACGAGGTGCTGGGGATCGCCACGGGCTCGGCTCTCGTCCGTTTCGGCGGGGAGGGCGGCCGGACGCTCGAGATCCATGCGGGCGACGTGGTCGTGATCCCGGCCGGCACCGGCCACAAGCTCATCGAGGAGGGCGACCGGCTGCTGGTCGTCGGCGCCTATGCCGGCGGGCGCGACTGGGACATCGTGCGCGATCCCCGGCAGATCGAGGCCGCGCGGGCGCGCGTCGCCGCCGTGCCGCTGCCGGAGAGCGATCCCGTGGCCGGCCGTGCGGGGCTCCTCCTCCGGCTCTGGGGCGGGTAAGCGCCCGTGAGCTGGCGCGATTACTGGAACGCCGACACCCCGATCTACGTCAACGAGCGCCATAAGACGCTCCATTACGGTCTCGTCGCCCGCGACATCGCGGCCCTCGTCCGGTCGCCGGCCGACCACGTCCTCGATTACGGCTGTGGAGAGGCCTTGTCGGCCGGCCGCGTGGCGGCGGTCTCCGGCCGGCTCTACCTCTGCGACGGAGCCCCGCTCGTGCGGGCGCGCCTCGACGGGCGCTTCCGCGGCGACCCCAAGGTGGTCGTGCTGGCGCCCGAGGAGCTGGGCGCCGTCCCGGACGGCTCCCTCGCGCTCCTCGTCGTGAACTCGCTCCTCCAGTATCTGAGACCGGACGAGTTCGAAGGGCTGCTGCCGGTCTGGCGCGAGAAGCTCTCGGCCGGGGGCGAGCTCGTCCTGGCGGACGTGATCCCGCCCGGCACCGGGCCGCTCGCCGATGCCGGCGCCCTGATCGGCTTCGCGTGGCGCGGCGGGTTCACGGGGGCGGCGCTGGCCGGGCTCGTCCGCACGGCCCTGTCCGATTACGGCAGGCTCCGGACGGAGCTCGGCCTCACCCATTACACGGAAACCGACATGCTGGCCCGCCTGAAGGCCGGAGGCTTCTCGGGGCGCCGGCGGCCCGCCAATCTCGGCCACAACCGCCACCGCATGACGTTCGTGGCGAGGCCGAGCTGACCGGCCCGGACATGCCGGCCGGGCCGGTCCTTCCGGCCGGGACGCGCCGGCATCCGGTGCGGGTCTATTATGAGGACACCGACTTCTCGGGCGTGGTCTATCACGCGAGCTACCTGCGCTTCCTGGAGCGCGGCCGCACGGAATACCTGCGAGAGGCCGGGATCGACCAAGCGGCGCTCCAAGTCGGGGGAATGCCGCTCGTCTTCGCGGTTCGGCGCCTGTCGGTCGAGTTCCTCCACCCGGCCCGCATGGACGACCTCCTCGCGGTCGAGACCCGGACGGCCGAGGCGCGCGGCGCCTCCCTCCTGATGTCGCAACGCATCCTCCGGGACGGGAGGGAGCTCGTGACGGCGCAGGTGCTCGTGGCGGCGCTCGGCGGAGGGCGGCCCGTGCGGCTGCCGGACGCCCTGCGGGCGGCGGTCAGGCAGGTAACGGAAGCTTAACCCTGACAAGGCCTTAACTCGACCGGTCGAAGCCGCGCGTCCGTCACGCTCTTACTTTCGACAGATTCGGACGCGATCCGTCGGGCCTCCGCCCGAGATCTTCGACGCCGGGGCGGCCGGTCCCGGCCCGCCTTTCACGAGGGTATGTCGTCATGAACCCGGCCGATGCTCTGGCAGCCGCTCCCGTCGCGCACGACCTCTCGCTCTGGGGATTGTTCCTCAGCGCCTCGCCGGTGGTGAAGGCCGTGATGCTGGGCCTCCTCGCCGCCTCCGTCTGGTGCTGGGCCATCATCGTCGACAAGACGCTGCTGTTCCGCCGCGCCAAATCGGAGATGGACAAGTTCGAGGACACGTTCTGGTCCGGACAATCCTTGGAGGAGCTGTACCGGACGCTCCAGGACAAGCCCGGTCACGGTTTGCCGGCTGTGTTCGTGGCCGCCATGCGGGAATGGAAGCGCAGCTTCGAAGGATCCGGACGCCAGATCCAGAGCCTGTCGCAGCGCATCGACAAGGTGCTGGACGTGACCATCCAGCGGGAGGTCGAGCGTCTCGATTCGCGGCTCGTGTTCCTGGCCTCCATCGGTTCCGCCGGCCCCTATATCGGCCTCTTCGGCACCGTGTGGGGCATCATGACGGCCTTCACCTCCATCGCGGCGTCCAAGAACACGAGCCTCGCGGTGGTGGCGCCCGGCATCGCGGAGGCGCTGTTCGCGACCGCGATCGGGCTCTTCGCCGCCATCCCGGCCGTGCTCGCCTACAACAAGCTCCAGGCGCAGGTCGGCAAGGCGCAGACGCGCCTGGAAGGCTTCGCGGACGAGTTCTCGGCGATCCTCTCCCGGCAGATCGACGAGCGCACCGCGCTTGCCGCCTGACCCGGCATGCGGACCTCTTCCCTCCTCATGCTGAGGTGGCCGGCGCGGCCGGCCCTCGAAGCACGCACGGGCGTGGCTGCGTCCTTCGAGGCCCCGCTTTGCGGGGCACCTCAGGATGAGGCGGCTGGGAGCTCCGGCCTGAGCTCGGAGGAGTTCATCTCATGGCTTTAGCGATCGGCGGCACGGGCGCGGGCGGACGGCGGCGCAGGCGTGCCCGCCGGGGCGGCGCCATCAACGAGATCAACATGACGCCGTTCATCGACGTCATGCTGGTTCTCCTCATCATCTTCATGGTGGCGGCGCCCTTGATGACGGTCGGCGTGCCGCTCGACCTGCCGCAGACCAAGGCCGCCGCGCTCAACGTCGACCAGAAGCCGATCACGCTGTCCATCCGCCAGACCGGCCAGGTGTTCCTGGCCGAGAGCGAGCTGAAGGACGAGGAGATCGTGGCGAAGCTCGGCGAGGCCGCGAAGGGCGGGCAGGACGAACGGGTCTTCGTCCGGGGCGACAGGAAGGTCGATTACGGCCGGGTCGCCCAGGTCATGGCCATCGTCACCGCCGGCGGCTTCAAGCGGGTCGCGCTCGTGACCGAGCCGGACCGGAAGTAGCACGGGACGGTCGCGGCCGTGCGGTTCCCCTTCAAACGCTCCGAGCCCGGGATG
>CALMTJ010000348.1 GCA_937872715.1 uncultured Methylobacteriaceae bacterium | reverse complement strand
GCATCTTGTCGACCGGGATGCCGGTCCAGCGCGACACGACGCCGGCGATGTGGGAGGGCGTCACCGCCTCCTCCACCACGCCCGAACCATCCACCCGCCGGCCGTCATCGCCGCGGGCCTCGAGCTCTCCGAGCTCCCGCTCGAGGCCCGGGATGATCCCGTAGGTCAGCTCGCCCGCGCGCTGGTACTGCCCCTGACGCTGGGCTTGAGCGAGCTCGCTGCGCGCCTCGTCGAGCTTCCTCTTCAGCTCCGCCGCCGCCCCGAGCTTGTCCTTCTCCGCGCTCCAGCGGGCCGTGATCGCGGCCGAGCGCTCCTCGAGATCCGCGAGCTCCTTCTCCAACCGGCCGAGCCGGTCGCGCGAGGCTGAATCCGTCTCCTTCTTGAGCGCCTCGCCCTCGATCTTCAGCCGCACGATCTCCCGGTCGACATTGTCCAGCTCCTCCGGCTTCGAATCGACCTGCATGCGCAGCCGTGAGGCCGCCTCGTCCACGAGATCGATCGCCTTGTCGGGCAGGAAGCGGTCCGTGATGTAGCGGTTGGAGAGCGTGGCGGCCGCGACGAGCGCCGAATCCTGGATGCGGACGCCGTGATGCTGCTCGTACTTCTCCTTGATGCCGCGCAGGATGGAGACGGTGTCGACGACCGTCGGCTCGGACACGAAGACCGGCTGGAAGCGCCGCGCGAGCGCCGCGTCCTTCTCGACATGCTTTCTGTATTCATCGAGCGTGGTAGCACCGACGCAATGGAGCTCGCCGCGCGCCAGCGCGGGCTTGAGGAGGTTCGAGGCGTCCATCGCCCCATCCGCCTTCCCGGCCCCGACCAGCGTGTGCATCTCGTCGATGAACAGCACGATTCCGCCGGCCGCGGCCGTGACCTCCGACAGCACGGCCTTCAGCCGCTCCTCGAACTCGCCGCGATATTTCGCGCCCGCGATGAGCGAGCCGAGATCGAGCGCCAGGAGCTGCTTGTCCTTCAGGCTCTCGGGCACGTCGCCGTTCACGATGCGCAGCGCCAGCCCTTCGACGATGGCGGTCTTGCCGACCCCCGGCTCGCCGATCAGCACCGGGTTGTTCTTGGTGCGCCGAGACAGGACCTGGATGGTGCGGCGGATCTCCTCGTCCCGGCCGATCACCGGGTCGAGCTTGCCGCCGCGGGCCGCCTCCGTGAGGTCGCGCGCGTACTTCTTGAGCGCGTCGTAGCCGTTCTCGGCCGAGGCGTTGTCGGCCGTGCGACCTTTGCGCAGCGCCTCGATCGCGGCGTTCAGGTTCTGCGGCGTCGCGCCGGCGCCCGCCAGGATGCGGCCCGCCTCCGTATCCTTCTCGATCGCCATGGCGAGGAGCAGCCGCTCCACCGTGACGTAGGAATCGCCCGCCTTCTCGGCAGCGCTTTCCGCCGTATCGAAGACACGCACGACGTCGCGCGTCGCGGAAGGCTGGGAGGCCGCGCCCGAGACCTTCGGCTGCTTCGCGAACCACGCCTCGATCGCCCGGCGCGCCTCGGCCGAACGGCCGCCCGCCTGATCTACGAGACCGGCGCAGAGGCCTTCGGAATCGTCCAGCAGGACCTTGAGGAGATGGTTCGGCGAGAGCTGCGGATGGCCCTCCCGCATGGCCAGCATCTGGGCGGATTGGACGAAGCCGCGCGCCCGGTCCGTATACTTGTCCAGGTTCATGAGCTCACCCCTCGGACGGCGCATCCGCCCCGGAGGCACGCTGCGCCGATGAAGATCCCGACGCCGCGTTCGGCCGCCGGTGCTCGCCATATGGTGTGGCTGGAGGGCAACACCAGGGGTGGTGGAACGTTCGCGGACGCAAAACTTTGTCCCGCCGACCGAGGGAAGGCGAGCCATGGCGAAGGAACCTTACGATCCCCGTTCCGTGGCCGAGAAGGCGAGGGCCGATCTCGCCCGCAACGACCAGATGGGGCTCGCATCCCCGGAAAGCCCGGCGGAGCGGCTCCCCTCCGTGACCCCCGCCACCTTCGGTGAGGAGACGGAGCCGGGCTACGAGCGCCAGCCGGTCGATCGCGACGATCCCATGCCGCAGGTGCCCTGACCGGGCGTAGCGGTCCCGCCGGTCGGCCGCTCCTCCGGGCTGGACCGCCGGCTACTCGATCGAGGCCGGGCCGCCATCCTCGGCCGCGCCGAAATCCATCGATTCCGTCGGCTCCGCGCGTCGCGGGCGGCGGCCGCGGCGCGGACGGGCCTCGGCGGCGCCGTTGATGCCGGGCTCGTCATCCGCCGGACCTTCGGTCGGAGCGGGCGCGGCCGTCGTATCGGGGCGCTCGTCCTCCCCGACCGCGATCGGCGGCCGGACGGGGTTGCGGAGAAAGGCCGGGAGGCTGCCGGTCTCCGGACCCGGCTCCTCCGAGGGGAAGCGGCCCTCCGGGCGAGGGGCCGCCGGCTGGCGGTCGCCGCGGTCGGGGCGGTCGTTCCGGTTGAAGTCGC
Organism: uncultured Methylobacteriaceae bacterium; assembly: GCA_937872715.1. Taxonomy (GTDB): domain Bacteria; phylum Pseudomonadota; class Alphaproteobacteria; order Rhizobiales; family Beijerinckiaceae; genus Enterovirga. The sequence goes on along the minus strand of CALMTJ010000348.1, from coordinate 2,223 downwards.
GGCGGCCGGGACCGTTATTGCCGCCGGCCCTGGCCCAGCGCTGGTCGCGACCGTCGCCGCGGTCGGGCCTGTCGGCCCGCTCCGGCCGGTCGCCCCGGTCGAAACGGTCGCCGCCCCCGTAGCCGTTCTGGCCGCCGTTGCGGTCGTAGCCGCCGCGGTCGGGAGCGTTTCGGTCGTAGCCGCCGGCCTGCGGATTGGGACGGGAGGCATTGCGGTCGAACCGCTGGCCACGATCCTGCCGGTCGCCGCGGTCCTGAGGACCGCCACGGTCCTGAGGGCCGCGATCCTGCCGATCGTTGCGATGGTCGGGGGGACCGCCGCGGTCCTGCCGGTCGAAACGCTGCTGCTGCTGAGGCCGGTCGCCGCCCTGCGGGCGGTTGTCGTAGGGCTGGACGGGCGAACCGTCGCCGTACTCGTCGCCGCCCTGCATGCCGCGCTCGCCGGGGCCATAGCCGCCATAGCCGCCCGGGGCGCCGTCCTCGTCCATCTCCTCGCCGTCCTCGTCGAAGGCGCGGGCCGGAGTGCCGTATTGTTGGCGGAACTGCTCCTGGGCGGCGGCGATCAGCCGGTAATAATGCTCCGCGTGCTGGAGGTAGTTCTCGGCCGAGACCGGGTCTCCGGAGACGGTCGCGTCACGGGCGAGCTGCGCGTACTTGTCCGCGACATGCTGGGCCGTGCCCCTGACCTTCACGTCCGGACCGTTCGATTCGTACGAACGCGTCAAAGGGTTCGGACCCTTGGTGCGGTTGCGCCCGCGCATCCGCCGGTTCTGTCCTGGTCTCATCGATCTCTTCAGACCTTCGCTGTTGAACCTGCCGAGCAGGTACGGGCGCGGGCCGCCTTCCGGCTCCCGCCATCCAGTCACCTCGTGCCCGGTTGAGCCCCGTGGCTCCACCGCGCTTCAGTGTCGGATTCGAATGACCGCGTCGCCTACGAGGCCGAACACGCGATCCTGATAGTCCCCGAATGGTCCGCCGGCTTCATGCCTGTCGCGTCCACCTGGACTCTGGACGAAGCTCATTGACCGCCGGTAAACTAGCGTCTTCCCGCGGGAACGACAAGACGTTTCTCGACCGCCCGTTTCCGGGGTCGGGCGCCGGGGTTCAACGCCGCAGAACGAGGACGCGCGGCCGGCCGCCGAGATCCCGCTCCACGGCCTCGACAGCGAGTCCCGCCGCGCGGGAGAGCGCCGTCCCACCCTCTGCCTGATCGAAGCCGATCTCGACGAGCGCGAGCCCGCCCGGAGCCAGGAGGAGCGCGGCATCCGCCAGCACGTGGCGGAGCGCGGCGAGGCCGTCCGGCCCGCCATCGAGCGCGGCGGCGGGATCGTGGCGGGCGACCTCCGGGTCGAGCCCCGCCACCTCGCGGCTCGCGATGTAGGGCGGGTTGGAGACGATCAGGTCGAAGCTCCCCCCGATCGCCGCCGCCCAGTCGGAGAGCGCGAAGGCGGCGCGCGCCAGGGTCCCGTTCGCCTCGGCGTTGGACCGCGCGGTCCGGCCCGCGCCTTCCGCCCGGTCGATCCCGATTCCGAACGCTCCCGGGATCTCGTGCAGCAGCGCGACCAGGAGGCAGCCGCTCCCCGTCCCGAGATCGAGGACGCGTCTCGGCCGGAGCCGGTCGGGGATCCGGGCAAGCGCGGCGCTCACGACCGTCTCCGTATCCGGTCGCGGAATCAGGGTCTCCGGCGAGAGCCGGAGGAGCAGCCCCCAGAATTCCGCCGCGCCGAGGATGCGCGCCACCGGCTCCCGGGCGATCCGCCGGCGCGCGAAGGCCTCGAGGCGCTCCGCCTCGGGTCCCGTCAAGAGGAGATCGGGAGCGGTCAGGAAGGCGCTCCCCTCGATCCCGAGCGCGGCCGCGCCGAGGAGGCGGGAATCGAGCGCGGGCGTGTCGAGCCCGGCTTCGGCGAAGGCCTGGCGCAAGGTCGCGAGCGCCCGGCCCCGGGTGGAGCCGGCCCCGATCCGCCACCCTGCGCGTCCCGCCACCATGCGGAGCCGATATCTTCTCCGCGCCCGTCCGACTACAAGGTCGCATGGACGACCTGCCGATCGTCGCGGCCGAGACGCTCGTGATGCCGCTCTCCGGCGAGGACGGGCGGCCGGACGGCCGGTCCGTCGCGATCGAGGCCCCCGTCGAGGTCTCGTTCGGCGGCGTGCCCTTCGCCGTGATGATGCTGACGCCCGCCGACCTCGCCGACTTCGCCCGCGGCTTCAGCCTGACGGAGGG
>CALMTJ010000347.1 GCA_937872715.1 uncultured Methylobacteriaceae bacterium | reverse complement strand
CGTGAAGGGGGCCGCGAGCGCGCGCCGCTCCCCCGCCGGAACGGCCTCGGCGCCGGCGAGCACGAGCAGCGCGACGATCTCGGCGTCACCCGACCGGTCGGGGCGCCAGAACGCGTCGGCGAGATCCTGGCCGGCCAGGAAGTCCGTCGTGACCCGCCCGTCCCGGAAATCCGGATGGCGGAGGCAGCGCGACAGGAAGCCGAGATTGTTGACGATCCCGAGCAGGACGGTGCGGTCGCAGGCCCGGGCCAGGAGGCCGATGCAGGCTTCGCGCGTTTCCCCGAAGGCCACGAGCTTGCCCAGCATCGAATCGTAATGCGACGTGATCGCGAGCCCGTCCTCGAGGGCGGCATCGACCCGGATCCCGTCCGGCGGCAGCCAGGCCTCGACCGTGCCGACCTGCGGCAGGAAGTTGCGCTGCGGGTCCTCGGCGCAGAGGCGCAGCTCGATCGCGTGCCCCCGCCAGCGGACGTCGTCCTGCGTCAGCGTCAGCGCCTCGCCCTGCGCGACCCGGATCTGCTGCTCGACGAGATCGATCCCCGTGACGAGCTCCGTCACGCCGTGCTCGACCTGGAGCCGGGTGTTCATCTCCATGAAGAAGAACTGCCCGTCGGCACCCAGCAGGAACTCGAGCGTGCCGACCCCCGTATAGCCGATCGACCTGCAGGCGTTCACCGCGACCTCGCCCATCCGGGCGCGCAGGGCGGGCGAGACGGCCGGCGAGGGTGCCTCTTCCACGACCTTCTGGAAGCGGCGCTGGAGGGAGCAATCGCGCTCGCCGAGATGGAGGCACGTCCCGTGCTCGTCGCACAGCACCTGGATCTCGATGTGGCGTGCCTTCTCGATCGCCTTCTCGATCAGCACCTCGGCCGATCCGAACGCGCCGAGCGCCTCCGACCTCGCCTGGCGGAACAGGCCGACCAGCGAATCCTCGTCGCGGGCGATCCTCATGCCGCGGCCGCCCCCGCCGGCCGCGGCCTTGAAGATCACCGGATAGCCGATCCGCCGCGCCGCTTCGGCGACCTGCTCCTCCGTGTCGCAATCGCTTTCCCCGGGCACGGTCGGGACGCCCGCGTCGCGCATGGCGGCCTTCGCGCGCGCCTTGTTTCCCATGAGGTCGATGACGCCCGCGGTCGGGCCGATGAAGGTCAGCCCGGCATCCGCGACCGCGGCCGCGAACTCGGCGTTCTCCGACAGGAAGCCGTAGCCCGGATGGACGGCTCCGGCGCCGGTCCGGCGGCACGCATCGAGGATCGCCGGTACGTTGCGGTAGCTCGCGCCCGGCTCCGCCGCCCCGATCCGGACGGCGCGGTCGGCAGCCCTCACGTGGGGCGCCTCGGCATCCGCGTCGGAATAGACCGCGACGATTCCGAGACCCATGCGCCGCGCCGTGCGGGTCACGCGCAGCGCGATCTCGCCCCGGTTGGCGACGAGGACCGTATCGAACCTCATCGGGGAGATTCCGGACGCGCCCGCACGGACGGGATCGCCCCGCTCACGTCCTGCCTGGCAGGATGCCCATATGCTTGCAGATGATCGTCAGCATGATCTCGTCCGCGCCGCCCCCGATGGAGATGAGCCGAAGGTCGCGCCAGGCGCGGGACACCGAGTTCTCCAGGGTGAAACCCATCCCGCCCCAATACTGGAGGCAGGAATCGGTGACCTCGCGGCACAGCCGCCCGACGGTGAGCTTCGCCATCGATGCGAGCTCGGTCATGTCCTGCCCCGCCATGTAGGTCTGGGCGGCCCGGTAGATCAGCGAGCGGAGCAGCTCGACCTTGGTCTTCAGCTCGGCCAGGCGGAAATGGACGGATTGGTTGTCCAGGATCGAGCGCCCGAACGCGTTGCGCTGCCGCGTGTACTCGATCGTGTCGTCGATCACGCGCGTCAGGGCCGCGACCCGGCGCGTGGCGCCGCTGAGGCGCTCCTCCTGGAACTGCTCCATCTGATAGGTGAAGCCCTTCCCTTCCTCGCCGATCCGGTAGCGCTGCGGCACCCGCACCTCGTCGAAGAACACCTGCGCCGTGTCGGAGGACAGCATGCCGACCTTCTTGATCTTCTGCATGGAGATGCCGTCCCGCAGCTTGCCGTTCTCGCGGAGCGGCAGGCAGATCAGCGACTTGTTGCGGTGGGGGTTGTTTCCCCCCGTATTGGCGAGGAGGCACATCCAGTCCGCCTGGGTGCCGTTCGTGATCCACATCTTGGCGCCGTTGATGACGTAATCGTCGCCGTCCTGCCGGGCGGTCGTCCTGATGGAGGCGACGTCCGAGCCGGCGCCGGCTTCCGAGACGCCGAGGCAGACGACGTAATCGCCCGCGACGGACGGCTTCAGGAACAGCTCGCGCAGCTCGTCGGAGCCGTGGCGGGCGAGGGCCGGTGTCGCCATGTCCGTCTGGACGGCGAGCGCCATGCCGACGCCGCCCGACCCGATCTCGCCGATCGCCTCGCAGAAGGCGACCTCGTAGCTGTAATCGAGCCCCATGCCGCCGAACTCGACGGGCTTGTTCACGCCCAGCAGCCCGGCATCGCCGAACTTCTTGAACAGGTGATGTGCCGGGAAGATCTCGTCGCGTTCCCATTCGTCGATATGGGGCGTGATCTCGGCCGCGATCAGCCGCCTGACCGATTCCTGCAGCGCGAGATGCTCGGGCGTGTACATGGACGATCCTTCCCTCGAGTGCCTTCAGAACCGCGCCACGCCGAACTGCACGGGGGAGAGCCGCCTCGCCCGCGCGGTCGCGGCGACGGCCAGCGCGAGCTGGAGCACGGCCCGCGTGTCCCTCGGATCGATGATGCCGTCGTCCAGGAG
>CALMTJ010000346.1:609-4205 GCA_937872715.1 uncultured Methylobacteriaceae bacterium | reverse complement strand
GGCCGCCAGGAACTGGAGCGAGTCCGACCGCATCAGGGACGAGCTGAAGGCGGCGGGCGTGCAGCTGAAGGACAACAAGGACGGCACGACGACCTGGGAGGTGGCCCGCGGCTGAGGAGGCAACCGCTGCCGGCCGTCAAGGCGCCCGTTTCGGCCAGCGCCGGGCGATCGTCTCCGTAAAGGCGTCCGCCTTCCCGGTGAGCGCGCCGATGAGGGAATGGCCGGCATGGACGAGGGCGAGGTGCGAGAAGGCCTGCGGCATGTTGCCGAGCTGGCGCCGCTCGCGGGGGTCGTATTCCTCGGCCAGGAGGCCGACATCGTTGCGGAGCGCCAGGAGCCGGTCGAACAGCTCGCGCGCCTCGTCCACCCGGCCGAGCATGACGTAGGCGCCGACCAGCCAGAAACTGCAGGCGAGGAAGGCGCCTTCGCCGGGTGGCAGCCCGTCGGCGACGTCCGCCGTCCGGTAGCGCAGGACGAGGCCTTCGACGACGAGGTCCCGCTCGATCGCCCGGATCGTGCCGGTGATGCGGGGATCGTCGGGCGGGAGGAAGCCGAGCGTCGGCAGGAGAAGGAGGCTCGCGTCGAGATCCGGGGACCCGTAGGTGCGCGTGAAGCTGCCGATCTCGGGATCGAACCCGTCGCGGCAAACGGAATCGTGGATCTCGTCCCGAATGGCCCGCCATTGGTCGAGAGGCGATTCGTCCAGCCCGAACTCCTCCGAGCTCTGGATGCAGCTGTCGAAGGCGAGCCACGCCATCACCTTGGAGAAGGTGAAGTGCTCGGGCTCGCTCCTCACCTCCCAGATACCGGCATCCGGCTCCCGCCAGCGCTCCGCGAGGTTCTCCAGCATCGTCCGCTGCAACGCCCACGCCTCCCGGCTTTCCGGAATGCCGCCCAGTCGAGACTGGTGCATCAGGCCCATGACCTCGCCGTAGACGTCGAGCTGGAGCTGGCTGTGGGCGCCGTTGCCTATTCGGACCGGGGCCGAACCTGCGAAGCCCGGCAGCCACTCCACCTCCCACTCGAAAAGGCGCCGCTCGCCGGCCACCCCGTACATGATCTGCATCTGGTCGATGCTGCCGGCCATGGCCCGGACCAGCCAGTCGCGCCAGGCCGTCGCCTCCTCGACATAGCCGCTGCGCAGGAAGGCCAGGAGGGTCGCGGAGGAATCGCGCAGCCAGCAATACCGGTAATCCCAGTTACGGGGTCCCCCGATCTTCTCCGGGAGCGAGGTGGTCGGGGCCGCGACCATCCCGCCGGTCGGCCCGTAGGTGAGCGCCTTAAGCGTGATGAGCGACCGCGAGATGGCCTCCGTCCAGCTGTCCGGGACCGGCCCGCCCGAGACGGCATGCGTGCTCCGGGCCGACCATTCCGACCAGAAGTTCTGCGTGTCGGCCAAGGCCGCGAACGGGTCGATGGGGTCGGGCACCGGCAGGTTGGAGGGGCCGTAGGACAGGACGAACGGGATCGTGTCTCCCGGTCGCACCGTGAATTCGGCGACGGTGCTCCTGTTCTCGCCGCGGAACTCGACAGGCGTCCGCATCACGGTCATGTCGGGGCCCGCGATGGCCCGGAGCGCGCCGTCCTCCATCCGGGTGACCCAGGGCACCACGCGGCCGTAGCCGAACCGCAGCGTCAGGCTCATCCGGAGCGGGACCGCGCCGGCCTCGCCCGTGACGATGCGCACCACGTCTGACGCGACGCCGCGCGGCGGCATGAAGTCGGTGAGGAGGACCGCCCCGTCCGGCGTCTCGAAACGCGTCTCGAGGATGAGCGTGCCGGGCCGATAGCGACGGGTGGTCCGCATCTCGTCCGATTCGGGCGAAATGCGCCATCGGCCGTTCTCGGGATGGCCGAGGAGGGCTGCGAAACACGCGTCGGAATCGAAGCGCGGCCAGCACAGCCAGTCGATCGACCCGTCCCGCCCGACGAGCGCCGCCGTCTCGCAATCGCCGATCAGGGCGAAATCCTCGATTCGGCACTCGGACATGCGACCTCGCCCGCGCTCGCGCACGACATCGTGCGGGGCGCGGCATCAAAGCCTTGACGTCGCGCCTGTTCCGCGACGGCCGCGAGGTCGCGCGATCTCGACGGCGGTCAGCCGGCGAGAGCCTCGTCCAGGTCGGCCATCAGGTCGACCGGGTCCTCGAGCCCGATCGAGAGGCGCACGACGTCCGGACCCGCACCCGCCGTCATCTGCTGCGCTTCGGTGAGCTGCCGATGCGTGGTGGAGGCCGGGTGGATGACGAGAGAGCGCGTGTCACCGATATTGGCGAGGTGTGAGAACAGCTTGAGGTTCGAGACGAGCTTCACGCCCGCGTCGTAGCCGCCCTTCACGCCGAAGGTGAACACGGCGCCTGCGCCCTTCGGGCAATAGCGCTGGGCGAGGGCGTGGTAGCGGTCGCCCGCCAACCCGGCATAGCTGACCCAGGACACGCGCTCGTGCCCGGCGAGATGTTCGGCGACCGCCAGCGCGCTGTCCGATTGCCGCTGCATCCGCAACGGCAGCGTCTCGATGCCCTGCAGGATCATGAAGGCGTTGAACGGCGCCAGCGCCGGGCCGAGATCGCGCAGGCCGAGCACCCGGCAGGCGATCGCGAAGGCGAAATTGCCGAAGGTCTCCGCCAGCACCATCCCGCCATATTCCGGGCGGGGTTTCGACAGCATGGGGTAGCGGTCGTCGCCCGCCCAGGCGAAGGAGCCGCCGTCCACCACGAGCCCGGCGATCGAGTTGCCGTGCCCGCCGAGGAACTTAGTGGCCGAATGGACGACGATGTCGGCACCGTATTCGAACGGCCGGATCAGGTAGGGGCTCGCCATCGTGTTGTCGACGATCAGCGGGATGCGATGGGCCTTCGCGATCCTCGCCACCGCCTCGATGTCGACGATGACGCCGCCCGGATTGGCGATGGATTCGAGGAAGATCGCCCGGGTCCGCTCCGTGATCGCGGCCTCGAACGAGGCCGGATCGTCCGCATCCGCCCAGGCAACGCTCCAGCCGAAGTTCTTGTAGGAATGGTTGAACTGGTTGATGGAGCCGCCGTAGAGCTTGTTCGCGGCCACGAACTCGTCGCCGGGCTGCATCAGGGCATGCATGGTGAGGAACTCGGCCGCGTGGCCGGACGCGACGGCCAGCGCCGCCGTCCCGCCCTCCAGGGCCGCGACACGCTCCTCAAGCACCGCGTTCGTTGGGTTGCCGATGCGGGTGTAGATGTTGCCGAACGCCTGAAGGCCGAACAGCGACGCCGCATGGTCGACATCGTCGAACACGAAGGAGGTCGTCTGATAGATGGGCGTGGCGCGCGCCCCGGTCGCCGCATCCGGCGCCGCTCCGGCATGAACAGCCAACGTGTTGAAGCCCGGGATGCGGTCTGCCATCGATCGTCCGATATTTGGAACAACGCGTTCTGTTTAGAAAACGACAGTCCCAGACGTCAAGTGGACGGCCAGATCGTCCCGCCTGAGATTCTCCAACACACGTCCTGTATCGGTCGGTCAGTCATGGCCGGGCTCGGCCCGGCCAACCACGACGGGCGCTGCCGCGAGGGAGCCCGTCGGCGTCACCACCCCCCACGGACATGGATGGCCGGGTCCAC
>CALMTJ010000346.1:0-599 GCA_937872715.1 uncultured Methylobacteriaceae bacterium | reverse complement strand
CTCGGCAGGCGTTCGGGAGAGGGGCGTGGCGCCGGTCGCGTCGGCGGCCGCGGCACCGACGAGCTGGGCGGCGTCCGTCACGGCCTTCGTCGCCGTGCCGACCATGCCGGCCGGGGCCGAGCCCGGCGGCGGCGGGTTGTTGACCCAGGTCACCGCCGACCATGGTACCGCGACGCTCTTCTCCCCGATCCCGAGGAAGCCGCCGATTCCGATGACGACCGACCTGGCCGATCCGGTCCCGTCGATCAGGATCTCGCTGACGTCGCCGATACGCTGGCCGTCCGGGCCATAGATCCTGAGCCCGACGAATTTCGACGCCCGGAACTCGCCAAGCGTCTGCTCGCCGACGAAGGTGGCGGCCGCCGGCTGGGTCGGCGACGCTGGAGGAGTGGAGGTCGTCTGCGCCATGGCTCCCGCCCACATCAGCGCGGCCGAGACTATTCCCGCGACCACGGCTCGTCTCACCATTCTCGTCCCGGCGTCCCTATGGGGCAAGCGCGCGGTCAGCGCGGCGCGTTCGGCGAGCCGGAGCTCGACGCGGGGGCGCCCTGGCCGGCCGACGAGTTCTGGCCCGTTCCCGACGTGGCCGACCCGGAGAT
>CALMTJ010000345.1 GCA_937872715.1 uncultured Methylobacteriaceae bacterium | reverse complement strand
CCCTCGTCGGGACGATCTCGAGTCCTTCCTTCTTGTGCCTCAGCTCGACGATCTGACCGTCTTCGAAGCCGAGATCACGCGCAACCTGAGCCGGGATGCGGAGCCCGAGACTGTTGCCCCACCGAGCGAGCTTCAACTGCATGACGCACCTCTCGTCGATTACATCGTGTCCAACCAGCCCGCTCAACTCACATGCCCGTTTCGCCCCGCGCCATAGCGGCGACGCCCGTGCGCGAGACCTCCACCAGCCCGACCGTGACCATGAGCCCGAGGAAGCGCTCGACCTCGTCCGTCGTGCCGGTGAGCTCGAACACGAAGGAGGTCAGCGTGGCGTCCACCGTACGGGCGCCGAAGGCGGAGGCGAGCCGCATGGCCTCGACCCGCATGTCGCCCTTGCCGGCGACCTTCACGAGGGCCAGCTCGCGCTCGACCGCGTTGCCGGTCAATGTGAGGTCGACGACCCGATGCACCGGCACGAGGCGCTCGAGCTGGGCCTTGATCTGCTGGAGGATGGCGTCCGTGCCCGAGGTCACGACCGTGATGCGGGAGCGGTGCTTCTCGTGCTCCGTCTCCGAGACGGTCAGGCTCTCGATGTTGTAGCCGCGCCCGGAGAACAGGCCGGCGATGCGGGCCAGGACGCCCGGCTCGTTGTCGACGATCACCGCCAGCGTGTGCCTGGCCACGGGCTCGACCAGGGTCGGATCGGGGTAGTGGGTGTTCATGGCGTTCACGAGGGCGTCTCCGTCTCTCCTCCTTAGCGCCCGGCGCGGTGATCGACGAGGGGGACCTCGTCCACCTCGTCCTCCCGTACGGACCAGGTCTCGGCCAGGGCGGCTTCCTTCCATCGGCCGAACGAGGCGAGGCCGAGCACGGCATCCATGTAGGCGCGGGTATCGGGCTCGACCGGGAACCCGTATGTGTCGAGCCGCGTCACGACGGGGGCGAACATGGCGTCGGCGGCCGTGAAGGCGCCGAACAGGAAGGGACCGTCCCGCCCGAAGCGGGCGCGCGCGTCCCGCCAGGCCTCGACGATCCGGGCCGCGTCACGCGCGACGCCCGGCCCGCGGTCGCGGAAGGCATAATGCTTGCCGAGATTCATCGGGCAGCCCGACCGCAGGGCGGGGAAGCCGGAATGCATCTCGGCCGAGAGGCAGCGGGCCAGGGCGCGGGGCACGGGCTCGGCCGGCCACACGCGGCCGAGCCCGTAGCGCTCGGACAGGTATTCCATGATGGCAAGGGAATCCCACACCGTCTGGTCGCCGTCGATGAGCACCGGAGCCTTGGCGGCCGGGGAATAGCGGCGCAGCGCCTCGCTCGTTCCCGCATCGTCGAGCCGCACCATGATCTCGTCGAACTCGACCCCGAGCTCGCTCAGCATGAGCCATGGCCGGAGCGACCACGACGAGTAGAGCTTGTTGGCGATGACGAGGGTCGGCATGGAATGCTCCTGTTCGGCCGCACCATCCGGGACAGCTGGGGAGAAGGCCAATGAAATCCTCTTGCCGCTCCCATCAGCCGGCGTGATCGCCCGCGCGACGCCGGCGGTGGCCGCCTTCGGGCGTCTCCTGTAACGACGTCCCTGCCTCGATT
>CALMTJ010000344.1:21769-25866 GCA_937872715.1 uncultured Methylobacteriaceae bacterium | reverse complement strand
TTCAGGAGGGAGGCCACCTCGTGCAGGCGCCGGCTCTCGCCCGTGAGGTGACGCCGGGCCGCCTCGCCGGTCAGCGCCTCGATCCGGCGCACGCCTGCCGCGACCGCGCTCTCCCCCACGATCGCGACGAGCCCGATATCGCCGGTGCGGGCGACATGCGTGCCGCCGCAGAGCTCGACGGAGAAGAGGTGGCCGTCCCCGTCCCGGTCCGTCCCCATGGACACGACCCGGACCTCGTCCCCGTATTTCTCGCCGAACAGCGCGCGCGCGCCGGACGCGACGGCGTCGTCCACGCCCATGAGGCGCGTCGTCACGGCCTCGTTTTGCAGGACAAGCCGGTTCGCGATGTCCTCGACGGCCGCGAGCTCGACGGCCGTCACGGGTTTCGGATGGCTGATGTCGAAGCGGAGCCGCTCCGGCTCGACGAGCGAGCCCTTCTGGGCCACGTGGTCGCCGAGCACGCGCCGGAGCGCCTCGTGCAGGAGGTGGGTCGCGGAATGGTGGCCGCGTATCCCGGCCCGACGGCGCGCATCGACCGCGAGCTCGAGCGCGGCGCCGGCCGTCAGCTCGCCCTCCTCCACGATGACGTGGTGGACGAACACGTCGCCGAGCTTCTTCTCCGTGTCCGTGACACGGAGCTTCACCCCCGGGCCCGTCATGCGGCCGGTATCGCCGACCTGCCCGCCGGACTGGCCGTAGAACGGCGTCTGGTTCAGGACGGCGAGACCAGCCTGCCCGGCCGGCAGGCTCTCCACCTCCCGGCCGTCGGACAGGATGGCCGCGACCACGCCCTCCGCCGTCTCCGTGTCGTAGCCCAGGAACTCGGTCGCGCCGACGCGCTCGCGGACGGAGAACCACACGTTGTCCGTCGCGGCCTCCCCGGAGCCCGCCCAGGCGGCGCGGGCCTTCTCGCGCTGGCCGTCCATCGCGGCCTTGAAGCCCTCCGTATCGACCGAGATGCCGCGCGCCTTCAGCGCATCCTGCGTGAGGTCGAGGGGGAAGCCGAACGTGTCGTAGAGCGTGAAGGCCGTCTCACCGGAGAGCGAGCTGCCGGCCGCGAGCGTCCGGGTGGCGTCATCCAGGATGGAAAGGCCGCGCTCCAGCGTGCGCCGGAAGCGGGTTTCCTCCCCCTTCAGCGTCTCGGCGATCAGCGCCTCGGCCCGGACGAGCTCCGGATAGGCGAGCCCCATCTCGCGCACCAGCGCCGGCACGAGCCGGAACATGAGGGGATCGCGGGCGCCGAGGAGCTGCGCGTGCCGCATCGCCCGCCGCATGATGCGGCGGAGCACGTAGCCCCGCCCCTCGTTCGACGGCAGCACCCCGTCCGCCACGAGGAAGGACGAGGCCCGGAGGTGGTCCGCGATCACCCGGTAGGAGGCGCGCGTCGCGTCGTCCGGACCTCGCCCGATCGCGTGCGCCACCGCCTCGACGAGGGCGCGGAACAGGTCGGTCTCGTAGTTCGAATGCACGCCCTGGAGGATGGCAGAGACCCGCTCGAGCCCCATGCCCGTGTCGATGGAGGGGCGCGGCAGCGGGACCCTCCTGCCGGGCTCGATCTGCTCGAACTGCATGAAGACGAGGTTCCAGAATTCGAGGAACCGGTCGCCGTCCTCGTCGGGCGAGCCGGGCGGGCCGCCCTGGAGCGCCGGCCCCTGGTCGATGAAGATCTCCGAGCACGGCCCGCAGGGGCCGGTATCGCCCATTTGCCAGAAATTGTCGGCCGTGCCGATCCGGATGATGCGCTCGTCCGGGAAGCCCGCGATCCTGCGCCAGAGGCCCGCCGCCTCCTCGTCGTCCGCGTAGACGGTGACCAGGAGCTTGTCCTTCGGCAGGCCGAGCTCGCGGGTGATCAACGTCCAGGCGAGCTCGATCGCCCGCTCCTTGAAATAGTCGCCGAAGGAGAAATTCCCCAGCATCTCGAAGAATGTGTGGTGGCGGGCCGTGTAGCCGACATTGTCGAGGTCGTTGTGCTTGCCGCCGGCCCGCACGCATTTCTGGGCGGTCGCGGCCCGGTCGTAGGGGCGCCTCTCGATTCCGGTGAAGACGTTCTTGAACTGCACCATCCCGGCATTGGTGAACATCAGCGTCGGGTCGTTGCGGGGAACGAGCGGCGAGGAGGCGACCGGCTCGTGCCCGTTCCTGGCGAAATAATCGAGGAAGGCCGACCTGATCTCGTTGACGCCACTCATGGAAGGCTGGACCCGCAGGCGATGGGCCGCTCGTGCGGCGGCCGGGCGGGACGGTTCTAGTGACGCCCCCGGACGATGTCGAGCGAAGGGCGGGTGCCCCTCTCCCGCAACGGCATTAGCCATGTTACGGACAACCAACGCGTTTCCGTTTTCGTCGTGGACGGCGTGAAAGCGCTGTTAACCGGCCGGGCCCCATTCGGTATGGCTCGTTCCGCGTCAAAGAAAGAGCGTCGGCCGGATGCCTTCTTCCTTCCCTACCGCCCTTCTCTCCGGCCGCATGCTGAGGGCAGCTGCGCTGGCCGCCACGGGCCTCCTGCTCGCGTCCTGCGCGCAGCCCCGCTACTCGGAGGCGCTCGGCGATTCGCGGCCTCATCCCGGCGTCGACAAGGCGCATCGCCTGCCGATCCACGGGATCGACGTGTCCAAATGGCAGGGCAAGATCAATTGGGCTTCCGTCTCCGGCGCCGGCACCCAGTTCGCCTTCATCAAGGCGACGGAAGGCGGCGACCACGTCGACGAGCGCTTCCTTGAGAACTGGTACGGCGCGAAGCAGAACGGCATCCCGCGCGGGGCCTACCATTTCATGTTCTGGTGCAGGTCCGCCGCGCAGCAGGCGGCCTGGTTCAAGCAGGTGGTCCCGAACGATCCGGGCGCGATGCCGCCCGTGCTCGACGTCGAATGGAACGGCGAATCGAGGCTCTGCCCGCGCAAGGTCACCCGCGAGCACGCGCTGTCCATGATTCGCACCATGCTGACCGAGATGGAGCGGCATACGGGCAAGCGGCCGATCATCTACACGGACATCACCTTCCACGCCGAGATCCTGGAAGGCGAGCTCGAGGATTACCCGCACTGGATCCGGTCCACGGCAGCCGAGCCCGAGCACCGCTACCGCGACCGGCGCTGGACCATGTGGCAATACACGACCACCGGCCGGGTGCCCGGCATCAAGGGCGACGTCGACCGCAACGCCTTCTACGGCAGCGAGAAGGAATGGCTGGCCTTCCTCAAGTCGGATTGCGACCCGCGCCATTCCTGCCGGTCCTCGACGGAGCGCTACGCGTCCAACTGACGAGGGTGCACGCGCCCTCCGTCATCGCGAGCGCAGCGAGGCGACCCGGGGCGGCGCGCGCCGTGGATTGCTTCGCTCCGCTCGCAAGGACGACGGCTGACTAGGCCCGGGCGACCCGGCCCGGGGCACCCCCTCCCGTTCCCACGGCCCTCATCAACATGAATATGGCGGCGATCGTGGCGAGATAGGCGGCGAGCTGGAGCTCCGTCGGGTTGGCCGTGTAGCCGACCAGCGTGTGCAGGACCCGGCCCGGCATCCCGTCCTCGGGGAGGAGGCGGGACGTGTTCCACAAGATGCGGTCGCCGAAGGCGATCACGCCCGCGGCCGTCAAGAACTGGACGGCCTGGGCGGCGAGGCCCGCCGCCACGAGCGTGATCAGGGTCGTGGTGACGCCGAACAGGTGGCGGGCCGGGATGGCGACGAGGCCCGCATAGCTCACGGCGGAGACGGCCGCGCCGGCGAGGAGGCCTCCCGCGCCGCCGAGCAGGAGCTCCGCCACGGAGGCGCCGGCCGCCACGATGCCGTAGAGGAAGAGCACCACCTCGGCACCCTCGCGGAGGACCGCGACGCCGACCACCACGGAGAGCGCGGCGAGCGGCCTCTGCCCTGCCCGGACGGCATGGCCGACAGCCTTCATCTCGGCCGCGAGCTCGCGGCCATGCCTCGCCATCCAGGCATTGTGCCAGGCCAGCATCGCGACCGCGACGAGGAGCACGATCCCGTTCAGCAATTCCTGCCCGGTTCCCTCGAACGCGTCCGAGATGGTGCCGGCGAAGGCCGCCACGAGCCCGGCGCCGGCGAGGCCGGCCGCGAGGCCGAGCAGGATCCATCGCCCG
>CALMTJ010000344.1:13812-21759 GCA_937872715.1 uncultured Methylobacteriaceae bacterium | reverse complement strand
CGCGCCCGACGACCCCGCGGGTGGCCGCCATGACGATCCCGACGATGAGGCCGGCCTCGATGACCTCACGGAACACGATGACGAGCGCGCCGATCATACCTTGGCTCCTGGCGCCCGGGCGCCGGGATCGCCGGCCGGCGTGGTTGATGGCGGACATCTAAACGTCGCGTGGTAGAACCTCAAGAAGAGCCGGCGGCCTGCTAAATAGAACTGTTCCAAACATCGGTTGCCGAGAGTATTGGGCTCCCAACCTCCAACCTCGTCATCGCGAGCGAAGCGAAGCGACCCAGGGGGGACACGCGCTGATGGATCGCGTCGCTACGCTCGCGAGGACGGGGCGGTGATCGGAAGGCCTTGAGCAGTCGCTCGGGCTCGGAAGCGTCCTCCCCTTCCTCATTGACGGAGGAACCCGTCCGAGCCATCGCTGGCCCGCTCCGGCGCACCGCCGGGAGGAGGCCTCATGCAGGCGGTTCACACGATCGAGGCGAACGGTGCCGCCATCCCGGCCATCGGCTTCGGCACCTTCACCCTTGAGGGCGAGAGCTGTTCGCGATCGGTGCTGTCGGCGTTGAAGGCCGGCTACCGCCACGTCGACACCGCCCGGATGTACGGCAACGAGCGCGAGGTCGGGGCCGGACTGAAGGCCGCCGGCCTTCCGCGAGACGCGGTCTTCGTCACGACGAAGGTCTGGTACGAGGATATCGGCCGGGGCGACCTCGAACGGTCGGCCGAGGCGAGCCTGAAGCGCCTGGGCCTCGATCGGGTGGACCTCCTCCTCATTCATTGGCCGAACCCGGCCGTGCCGCTGGCCCAATCGACATCGGCCTTGTGCAACGCGAAGCGTCTCGGGCTCACCCGTCACATCGGCGTCTCGAATTACACGGCCGCCATGGTGGACGAGGCCGTCCGGCTCGCGACGGAGCCGCTGGTCGCGAACCAGGTCGAATACCATCCGCGGCTCGCGCAAGGGGCCGTGCTGGCAGCCTGCCGGCGCCACGGCATGGCGCTCACCGCCTATTCCCCGCTCGGGCGGTCCAGCGTCCTGGACGATCCCGTGCTGGCGGCGGTCGCGGCCGATCACGGCCGCAGCGTGCCGCAGGTGATCCTGCGCTGGCACGTGCAGCAGCCGGGCGTCGTCGCCATCCCGAAATCGGGCTCGCCCGAGCACATCGCCGAGAACCTCGACGTGTTCGATTTCGTCCTCTCGGACGGGGAGATGAGCCGCATTTCCGCCCTCGCGCGACCGGACGGCCGCGTCGTCGACCCGCCCTTCGCCCCGGCTTGGGACCGGGCGGCCTGACAGGAGCAACCATGCCTCTCGATACCGCCATCCTCGACGCCCTGAGGGCGACGACGACCGGCACGATCCACACGGTGCTCCTGAAGAAGGGCATCCGGCGCACCTGGATGCGCGGGCCGAAGCCCGTCTTCCACGCGGACGAGCGGATCGTCGGTCCGGCCTTCACGCTCCGCTTCGTCCCGGCCCGCGAGGACCTCGCGACGCCGGAATCCTGGTCGTCGCCGATCTCCACCCGGGCCGCGATCGAGGCCATGCCGGAGGGCTGCATCGCCGTGATCGACGCGATGGGCGTCACCGATGCCGGCGTGTTCGGCGACATCCTGTGCGCCCGGATGAGGAAGCGCGGCGTGCAGGCGCTCGTCACGGACGGCGTCGTGCGGGACGGGATCGGCTGCGAGGCGACGGGCCTGCCCATCTGGTGCGACGGCGTCGCGGCGCCCTCCTCCGTGACGGGCCTCACCTTCGTCGGCTGGAACGAGCCGATCGGCTGCGGTGGGACCGCCGTGTTCCCGAACGACGTGATCGTGGCGGATGGCGACGGCGCCGTCGTGATCCCGGCCGCGCTGGTCACGGAGGTGGCGAAGGCCGGGCCGGACCAGGAATTGCTCGAGATGTGGATCATGAAGGAGGTCGAGCGCGGCGCTCCGCTGCCCGGCCTCTACCCGATGAACGCCGAAACCAGGACCCGCTACGAAGCCGAGACGAGGAAGGGCTGAGGAGTCGAGACCCTCGACTCGCGCGAGCACCCGCGGCAACATGTCCCGCGGAGGTTGCCGGGCGGTGTAGCGATGACCTGCGGAAGCGATTGGGAGCTCTTCGGCCTCTGCGTCGAGCGGAAGATAAATCTCAGCCTGTTCCTGACGCTCCTGACCTTCACGTCGGCCTACGTCGTCGCGGAGATCGTGAAGTGGCACGAGCGTCGGCGCGTGGTCAGGAAATTCCTGATCGCGCTCGTCCAGGAGATCAAGCTGAACGTCAGGATCCTGGAGGAGGGGGGCCGAAGCTTTCCGTCGCATGCCGACCTGTCGAGGTTCCTGGCGGCTGCGCCGGGCAACAGGCCGCACATAACCTACAGCTTCCTCGCCACGATCTTTCGATCGCGCACGGAGGTGATCCAGGAGCTCGAGGACATCTTCGTCAGGAACCTGATCGATTTCTACGGTTCGCTGGAGACGCTCGCCGCCAATGCAGCAGCCATCGAACGCAAGAGCTTCGACACCATCTCGGCCGAGGGTCGCGAATCGATATTCCTCGACCTTCGACAATCCGTTGAAACAACGCTCGTGAAGGGGCGATCCATCGACGACGCGATCACGCTCAAGCTGCGTCGGCGCCGATGGTGGGATTAGATGCGGACGATCGGGCCCATGAATGCCTCCTTTCGTTCGGCCGCCGAATATAGGCGGTTCGGCCGAAAACTCCAGTCCTCAATCCGGCACCGAGATCCGATACACGCCCTTGAAATCGTCCGGATCGACGGGGCGCCCCTTGCGCCTGATCACGATGCGGCCGGCCTTCATCAGGGCGACCGCGACCTTGCGGACCGGTCCCATCAGCCGACTCCAGGCGGCGGGATCGTCGCTGGCGAGCGCGCGCGCCGCCTCGGACGGACAGATGGTCTTGCCCGGCCCGCGAGCCTCGGCCAGCGACAGGATGGTCCGTTCGATCTCGTCCGGCGACGCCACGTCCGTCCTCACGGGGATGGCGGCCAGGGGCCGCGTTCGAGCGCGGCCAGCGCGTCCGACGCGAATTGCCGCCGCCACATCACGTAAAGCACCCCGGCCGTCGTCGCCATCATCACGTAGGCCGAGATGAACCAGCCAAGATAGGCCAGCGCGAAGAAGAAGGCGCGCTGCCCGCGGTTGAAATGCCGGCCCGCCACCGTGTTCATGGAGGCCGCCCGCCAGGCGGCGAGTTCGGTCTCCTCCGCCGGCGCCGCCCCCCGGTTCGGGATGG
Organism: uncultured Methylobacteriaceae bacterium; assembly: GCA_937872715.1. Taxonomy (GTDB): domain Bacteria; phylum Pseudomonadota; class Alphaproteobacteria; order Rhizobiales; family Beijerinckiaceae; genus Enterovirga. The sequence continues at coordinate 18,503 of CALMTJ010000344.1, read as the reverse complement.
CGCCGATCAGGATCGCGGAATAGTTGAACAGCCGGTACGACCAGGCGAATTTGAAGAACGCGTAGACGAAGATTACCGCGAGTCCGACGGATTTCAGCTCCCAGGCGAGCCGCGTCGTCGCGATGCCGAGCGGCAAGTCGCCGAACAGCAGGAGGACGTCCCCGGTCGAGCGCAGCAGCGTCAGCGAGGCGCCGATCGCGATGAGCGAGGTGGAGGCGAAGAACGCCGTCCCGTTCTGGAGGGAGGCGTTGATGTTGGCGTCGATGATGCGGTTGTCGCGCCCGAGAAGGCTGCGCTTCCAGTGATAGCGGTGCCCGTTCATCACCCTGTTGAGAGAGCGGCGGCCAGCATCCGTGCGCTCCACCGCGAGGTAGTAGGCGAGCCAGGCGGCGGCGAAGAAGGCCATCGCGGCGAAATCGGCGAGCGTGAGCCCGAGCGACGGCATCCCGTGTCTCCTCTCCGCCGCGTGGGAACCCGATCGCTTCCGACTGACGACACCCGTCCGCTCGCACGGCGCAGGCCCAGCGCCGCCGGACAGGGGCCGGCCCTCGCGGAGGAGAGACTGCCGGGCTGTACGATCCGGTCTAGACCTGCCGGCTCCGAAAGCAAGGCGCAGGCGCCCCTGCCTTCAGGCCGTCGGGCGCTCGCCGAAGCCGGGTCCGTTCACTTCGCTCTCGCCTGCGGCGCCGATCTCCACGCCGGTGACGGAGGCGGCCGCAGGGCCCTCCCGAAGCCTTGCCAGCATGGCGTCGACGCCCGCCTCCGGGCCGGCGAAAACCGCCTCCACGGACCCGTCGCGGCGGTTCCGCACCCAACCGTCGAGATCGAGCGCCCTCGCCTGTCCGCATGTCCAATGCCGGAAGCCGACGCCCTGAACGCGTCCTCGCAGGATCGCGCGAACCGTGCGGCGCCCCGTCACGGGGCCCAATGCCAGCCCTTCGACGGGTCACGTTCGGGCTCCAGCGGGGAATGCCGACGGGGCGTCACCGCCGGACGGCCGCCGGCGGCCCGGGCGATCCGACGCGTTTCGGCCGGGCCGAGTGCCTCGATGCCTCGCAGGTAGGCGGGCGGCAGCCCGATGTCGTGAGCGGACGCCAGAACGCCTTCCAGGTAGCCGGGCCGCGGGACGCCCGGCCCCGCGTCCCGGCCCCAATAGAGGATGGCCCGGCGGGCGCCGACGGGCGTCAGGACGGGCTGCAGCACCTTGGTGTAGAGGCCGGAGGCGACGTCCTCGTAGCGGTCCAGCGCCGGCATGTCGGCGAGCGCCACCTCCCACAGGAGCCCCCTCACCTCCCGGCGCGGGTCGCGGGTGACGGTGAGCCAACCGTCCCGCATGATCGCGAGCCGATGCCCGGGCAGCCGCGCCGGGCCGATCGCCCGGGAGCCGGGGCAGCGGGCCGACATGGCGGCCCGGTCCATGTTGGAACCGTAGGCGAAGCAGAGCGGCATGAGGCTTCCTCCTCCCAGCCTGACACCACCAGGTCTCATGTCCGGTTCGTCATTGCGAGCGAAGCGAAGCAATCCATGGCACCGTGCGTCGACCCCTGGATTGCTTCGTCGGCTACGCCTCCTCGCAAGGACGGGATCGTGCGGGGAGAGGCGGCGCGCTAGGCGAATTCGAGGATCACCGCATCGACCGCGAGGCTCTCGCCTTCCTTGGCCAGCACGGTGGCGACCGTGCCGTCCCGCTCCGCCCGCAGCACGTTCTCCATCTTCATGGCTTCCACGACCGCGAGGGGCTCGCCGGCCTTCACCTCCTGCCCGGGCCGGACGGAGATCGTCTTCACGAGGCCGGGCATCGGGCAAAGGAGCTGCTTGCCCGAGCCGCCCGCCACCTTGGCCGGCATGAGGGCGGCGAGTTCGGCCTCCCGGCGCGTGTACACGCGGGCGTCGGCGGCGGTGCCCGCATGCGAGAGCCGGACGCCGTTCAGGACCGCCCGGACCTGCACGGAGACGACGGCTGCGCCGACCGTGCCGGTCCAGACCGGGTTTCCGGGCCGCCAACCGGAGGAGACCGGGAGCCGCGGGCCGTCCGCGAAGGCGATCGCGACCCCGGTCTCCCCGTCCTCGATCCGGATGTCGTGCCGCTCGCTGCCGAGGAGAACGACCCGGTCCCGCTCGAACCGCACGGAGGCCGGTCGGCGCTGGCCGGAAATGCCGCGCTTGCGCTCGTTCCCCATGTGGTCGATCGCGGCCGCGACCGCGGCCAGGACGAGCGCCGCCTCCCCGGCTGGCGCACGCTCGGTGAAGCCGTCCGGGAACTCCTCAGCGATGAAGCCGGTCGAGAGCGCGCCGTCCCGCCAGCGAGGATGCGCCATCAGCGCCGACAGGAACGGGACGTTGTGCCGGATACCCTCGATCGCGAAGGCGTCGAGGGCCTGCGCCTGCGCCTCGATGGCGGCCAGCCGGGTCGGCGCGTGGGTGACGAGCTTCGCGATCATCGGATCGTAGAAGATCGAGATCTCGCCGCCCTCGCCCACGCCCGTGTCGTTCCGCACGGTGGCGCCGTCCCCGGCCGGACCCTCGGCCGGCGGCCGGTAGGTGACGAGCCGGCCGGTGGAGGGCAGGAAGCCGCGCGTCGGGTCCTCGGCATAGACGCGGCTCTCGACCGCCCAGCCGTCGAGCTTCACGTCGGCTTGGGTGATCGGCAGCCTCTCGCCAGCCGCGACCCGAATCATGAGCTCCACGAGGTCGAGGCCGGTGACCATCTCGGTCACCGGATGCTCGACCTGGAGGCGCGTGTTCATCTCCAGGAAGAAGAAGGAGCGGTCCTGCCCGGCCACGAACTCGACCGTGCCGGCCGAATCGTAGCCGACGGCCCGGGCCAGCGAAACGGATTGCTCGCCCATGGCGCGCCGCGTCGCCTCGTCGAGGAGCGGCGACGGGGCTTCCTCCAGCACCTTCTGGTTTCGGCGCTGGATCGAGCATTCGCGCTCGCCGAGATAGACGACGTTGCCGTGCTTGTCGCCGATGAGCTGGATCTCGACGTGGCGCGGGTCGGTGATGAACTTCTCGACGAAGACCCGGTCGTCGCCGAACGACGACGCCGCCTCCGACTTCGCCCTCGCGAAACCCTCCGCCACCTCGTCCGCCGAATGGGCGATGCGCATCCCCTTGCCGCCGCCGCCCGCGGAGGCCTTGATCATCACCGGGAAGCCGATCTCGCCCGCGATGCGGACCGCGTGTTCCGGGCTGTCGATGATGCCGAGATAGCCCGGCACGGTGGAGACGTTCGCGGCGGCCGCGGCCTTCTTCGATTCGATCTTGTCGCCCATGGCCGCGATGGCGCGCGGGTTGGGGCCGATAAAGGTGATCTCCGCCGCCTCGAGCGCCAGCGGGAACGCCTCGCGCTCGGACAGGAAGCCGTAGCCGGGATGGACGGCCTCCGCCCCGGTCTGGCGGCAGGCCTCCACGATCCGGTCGATGACGAGGTAGGATTGCGCGGCCGGCGCCGGCCCGATCGCGACCGCCTCGTCCGCCATCGCGACGTGGAGGGCGTCCCGGTCCGCGTCCGAGAACACCGCGACCGTCCGGATGCCCATGCGGCGCGCCGTCTTGATCACGCGGCAGGCGATCTCGCCCCGGTTGGCGATCAGGATCTTGGAGAACAAGGAGGCCTCGGGCGCGCGGGATCGCGCCTTCCGTAACTCAGACGCGGGCGGAGATTCAATGTGGTGAGGCGGGATCGTGTGCGTCCGAACGGCGGTCGCGGCGCCCCTTCCGTCATGGCCGGGCTCGGCCCGGCCATCCACGAAGGACGCTGCCGCCATCACGCCGTCCACGACACGGCCGCGGAGGGGCGTGGATGGCCGGGCCGAGCCCGGCCATGACGATTGGCGTGCGGCAGCTATACTGGAGAAGAGCCGTCTACTCGATGACCTCGAAGCCGGCCGCAAGCGGCGCCTCCGACGATGTCCCGACTCTGACCTCGTAGCGACCGGGCTCGACGACGTGGCGCCCGTCGCGGCGCGTGTAGCCGAGTTCGGCGACGGGCACGGTCAGCGACACCGTCGAGCGGGCGCCCGCCTCCAGCGACACCTTGCGGAACGCCTCCAACTGGCGGACCGGGAAGCTGACGGCGCCGACGGGCTTGCGGATGTAGAGCTGCACCGTCTCGCGGCCCGCGCGTGGCCCGGTATTCGACAGGTCGACCCGGATCTCGACCGCGTCGCCCGTCCGGACGCGCGGCGTCGCGACCGCGAGGCCGGACAGGGCGAAATCCGTATAGGTCAGGCCGAAGCCGAACGGGTAGAGCGGCGTCACCTCCTCGTCCACGTAGCGGAGGGTGAAACGGTTCTTCGGGTCGGTCGGGCGGCCGGTCGGCATGCGGTCGTAGGTGAGGGGCACCTGCCCGACCGTCCGGGGCCAGGTCACGGGCAGCTTGGCGGAGGGCGCGACGTCGCCGAACAGCACGTCCGCGATGGCGTTGCCGCCTTCCGTGCCGGGGAACCAGGCCATCAGGAGCGCGCCGAGCCCGTCGACCACGGGTCCGAGCTCGATCGGCCGGCTCGCGAGGAGCACGAGGACGACAGGGCGCCCGGTCTCGACCAGGCGGGCCAGGAGCTCGCCCTGCCGACCGGGCAGCGTCAGGTGAGCGCGGGACGCGGCCTCGCCCGTGAGGTCGAGCGGCTCGCCCAGCACGGCCACGACGACATCCGCCTCGCGCGCCGCCGCGACCGCCGCCGCGAACC
>CALMTJ010000344.1:11897-13802 GCA_937872715.1 uncultured Methylobacteriaceae bacterium | reverse complement strand
CCCGTCCGCCGAGCCGCAACCCGCATCGCAGCCCGGGGAATAGGAGACCGCGTTGCCGGATCGCTCGGCCCGTCGGCGGAGCCCGTCCAGCACGGACACCCCGTCCTCCCACCGGACGAGGGCCGCGTGCGGCCCGATCAGGTCCTTCGCCTCCCCGGCCATGCCACCGATCACCGCGAGCCTGCGGCCCGGCAGGAAGGGCAGCACGCCCGAGTTCCTGAGGAGCACGGTCGTGTCGGCGGCGGCCCGGCGAGCGAGCGCGCGGTTCTCCGGAGAGGGCGGAGGCGGATCGCCGGGCAGCGGGGGCGGGTTCGTCCCCTCGAAGAGCCCCATGCGGAGCTTGGCCCGCACCACCCGCCGGGCGGCCTCGGTGACTGCGGTCTCCGGCACGCGCCCGGCCGCCATCTCGGCCGGCAGGTGCTTCGCGTAGAGGCCGCTCGCCATGTCGAGGTCGACGCCCGCGAGCAGCGCCTTGCGGGCGGCCTCGGCACCGTCGAGCGCGACCCCATGATCCACGAGTTGCTCGACGGCGAGCCAATCTGAGACGACGAAGCCGTCGTAGCGCCAGCGCTCGCGGAGCACCTCCGTGAGGAGGAAGCGGCTCGCGGTGGCGGGCTCCCGGTTCAGCGTGTGGAAGGCGCTCATCACGCTTTCCGCGCCGGCCTCGATCCCGGCCCGGAAGGGCGGGAGATAGCTGTCCTGGAGCTCGCTCTCCGGGATGGAGGCGGCATCGTAATCGCGCCCGCCGGCCGCCGCGCCGTAGCCGGCGAAATGCTTCAGCGTGGCCGCGAGCCCTCCGGCCCGGAACCCCCGCACCCGGGCCGCCGTGAACAGGCGCCCGAGCAGCGGGTCCTCGCCGGACCCTTCGATCATGCGGCCCCAGCGAGGGTCGCGGGCAAGGTCCGCCATCGGCGCGAAGGTCCAGTTGATGCCGATCGCCGCCGCTTCGCGCGCGGCCGCTTCTGCGGTCGCGGCGGCGAGGTCCGGATCGAAGCTCGCCGCCTCCCCGCGCGGCAGCGGGAACATGGTCCGCAGCCCGTGCAGCACGTCGAGCCCGACCAGCAGCGGGATCCCGAGGCGGGACCCGCGAGCGGCAGCCTGCACCTGCCCGATCGCGCGCCCGTTCGTGAAGGCCAAGACCCCGCCGACCCGCCCCTCGCCGACGGCGGACGGGTCGAAAGACGGGCTGTTCGGGACGAGGTCGAGCTGCCCGACCTTCTCGGCCGGGCTCATGCGGCCGACGATCTCCTCCACGCGCCGCTCGAGATCGGCGGGCGAGGGTTGGGCCGCGGCCGGAAGCGGAACGAGGACCGGGATCGCGACGAGGACGCGCAGGAAGAGCGCGAGCGCGCCTGCAACCGTCGCTGGACATGGTTCGGACATCGGCGGCTCGCGGGTCCGGTACGGCGCGGCAGCCGGCCCTCCCGCGAGCGATATCGCGAAGCGCCGTCGCGAGGCCTGCGGGCCCAGCGACTTGTTCCGAAGGCCGTTCAAGCGTCTGACGGACACCCTTCTACAGCGCGCCGGCCCGCTCGGCCGCGAGCTGCTCGGCGCGGGCCCGGTCGGTTTTCGCGAGGTCCTTCACCGCGCCGTCGAGCCACGTGTCGGGGAGGCCCTGCCCGCTGGCGACGAGGTGCCAGGCCGCCGCCTCGACGAGGTTCCTCGCGACGCCCCGGCCCGTGGCGTAGAGGCGGGCGAGGCGGTTCTGGGCGATGGCGTTGCCGCGCGACGCGGCGCGGCGGAACACCCGCGCGGCCATGACCTCGTCCCGGGGGACACCGTCGCCGTTGGCGAGCGCGATGGCGTATTCCACCTCGCCGGAAAGGGAGCCGCCCTTCAGCGCCCGCAGGAAGAGCCGCGGCGCCGCCCCCCCGGCCCCCGGGACCCCCCGCCCCGACGCGGGGG
>CALMTJ010000344.1:0-11839 GCA_937872715.1 uncultured Methylobacteriaceae bacterium | reverse complement strand
CGCTTCACGCCCTGCCCCTTCGCGTAGAGCACCCCGAGATCGTGCAGGGCGTCCGGGATCTCGGCCCGGGCGGCGACGCGGAGCAGGTCGGCGGCGCGCGAGATGTCAGCCTGCACGCCGGAGGCGAGGAGAAGGAGGGCGAGGTTGTAGGAGGCGGTCGCCTCCCCCAGCGCCGCCGCCTTCTCGAACCAGGCGCGGGCGGCGGCCGGATCGCGCTCCGTGCCCCGCCCGTCCGCGGCCATGAGGCCGAGGGAGGACATGGCGTGGACGTCGCCGCGCTGCGCGGCGAGCCGGGACCAGCGCGCCGCCTGGTCCGGATCGCGCCGCCCGCCCCTGGTTGTAGAGCTCGCCGAGGAGCGTCATCGCGGCCGCGTCGGTCGGATCGATCTCGATCCGGGTCGCGGCCTCCCGGAAGGCGGAGACGTACATGCCGCGCTGGTAGGCGCCGTAGGCGAGGTCCAGCCCGGGCTTCACCGCGTTCGGGCTCGCGGGCTGCGACGCGGCGGCGGGCGTCGCGATCGGCTTCGCCGCCTCGACCGGGGCCGCGAGGGCGGCCGGGGACATGGCGACCGCCGCGAGGGAGAGCGCGAGCCGCCTCACGCGGTCCTCTCCGGGACGCGAGCGATCGCCCGGAGCGCCTCCGAGATCGCGGCCTCGGGTCCGGCCTCGTGCCGCCAGACCGCGTCGGCGAGCCCGACGAAATCTGCGCCCGTGGCCGCGATGGCCGGGACGGACCCGAGATCCGGCGAAACCACCACGCAGGAGGTCTGGAAGATCTCGGCCCACCAGGCGGCGCGATCCTCGAGGTCGGCGAACGGGAGTGAGCGCCCGTCGAGGCGCGTCTCTCCGAACATCACGTAATCGACGCCGAGCTCGCCGGCCGTCATCGCGTCGTGCCTCGTGAGCAGGCCGCCCGCACCGACATCGCGGTCGCCCTTCAGGCGCCGGCGCAGGTCCGCGAGGCGTTCCGGGGTCTCGGCATGGCCGCCATCGGCCCCGCCGCGCACAACCAGCGCCGCGAGATCGACGACCCCGTCGGGATCGGCCACCACGACGGCCGCGTCGCGGGCCTGCGCGATGGGCGCCAGCGCCTTCACGCGGTTGACCAGCGTACGCTCGTCTGCGGGCGCGAGGCGCAGGAGCACGGCCGAGACCGCCCCCGACCGGCACGCCTCGTCCAGCGCAGGCCGGAAGGCATCGGCATCGTCGATGATGGGGGTGACGAGGTAGAGCCGCGGCTCGGTCATTCGGGGAACGGCGCCGGATGGGATCGGCCCCGCTTCTCGGGGCCGATTGCGGCGAAACCCGGACTGGCCGCCCGCGCTACTCCGCCGCCTGGCGAGCGGGGACCTGGAACTTCGGGTCGAGCTCGCCTTTCGCGTAGCGGGCCGCCATCTCGGCCGGGGTCGCGACGCGGCGGATCTTGGACGCCTGTCCGGCCGTGTTGAACTCCCCGAGGCGCTGCTTGCAGAGCGCCGTCATCGCGGTCATGGCCGGTTTCAGGTATTTGCGCGGATCGAACTCGGACGGGTTCTCCTGGAGCACCTTCCGGATCTGGCCCGTCATGGCCATGCGGTTGTCGGTGTCGATGTTGATCTTGCGGACGCCGTGCTTGATGCCGCGCTGGATCTCGGCGACCGGCACGCCCCAGGTCGGCTTCATCTGCCCGCCGAACCTGTTGATGACGTCCTGAAGCTCGGGCGGCACGGACGAGGAGCCGTGCATGACGAGATGGGTGTCGGGGAGCTTCCTGTGGATCTCCTCGATCACGTGCATGGCGAGCACCGCGCCGTCCGGCTTGCGGGTGAACTTGTAGGCGCCATGGCTCGTCCCCATCGCGATGGCGAGCGCATCGACCTTCGTCTCGGCCACGAAGCGGACCGCCTCGTCGGGATCGGTGAGGAGCTGGTCGTGCGAGAGCACGCCCTCGGCGCCGTGGCCGTCCTCCGCCTCGCCCTGCCCGCTCTCCAGCGAGCCCAGGACGCCGAGCTCGCCCTCGACAGAGATGCCGCCGAGATGGGCCATGTCGGTCACCTGGCGCGTGACCCGGACGTTGTACTCCCAGTCGCCGGGCGTCTTGCCGTCGGCCTTCAGCGAGCCGTCCATCATCACGGAGGTGAAGCCCGCCTGGATGGCCGTCATGCAGGTCGCGGGCTCGTTGCCGTGGTCGAGATGCACGCAGACCGGGATATGCGGGTAGATCTCCGTGACCGCGTCCATCATGTGCTTCAGCATGATGTCGTTCGCGTAGGAGCGTGCCCCGCGCGAAGCCTGGATGATCACGGGCGCGTCCGTCGCGTCCGCGGCCTCCATGATGGCCAGCGCCTGTTCCATGTTGTTGATGTTGAAGGCCGGCACGCCGTAGCCGTGCTCGGCCGCATGGTCGAGAAGCTGCCTCAGCGTGATCCGCGCCATGTTCGTCTCCGGTCCCCGGCCGTTCCGCGATAAGCGGCCCTCTTAGCCGTTCGGGGGGCGAACGCGAAGCCTTTCGGGCCGCTTGGTTAGCTGCCGACCGGTGCCCTCTCGCGGCGCGGCGCAAGGCATTCGACGGCGCTGGCCGGCCGGGTCACGCGTCCCGAACCGGTCGCCGTGATCCCGCCGGCCGCGGGGCTTCCGCCGTCGGGCCCGGACGGGAGCGCTTCAGCCGACGCTTTCCACGCCCCATTCGTCCTTCGCCTCGGACGCGGTCCGGTTGAGCGTGACCTTCTCCCCGACATCGGCGATCGAATCGATGTGGATGTAGTGGTGCTGGCCGCCGGCGGCCTCGTCGGTCTTCGTCAGCTTGATGCGCTGCCCGTCGAGATGGTCGACCGTCCCGACATGGCCGCCGTCGGAGCCCACCACTTCCATATGATCCTGGATCCTGGACGTATCCGCCATGACGCTGTTCCTTCGCTGAGCCGCCCCGTCGGGCGAGGCGGCTGTCAACGGAAGGGTCCGGGAGGCGTTCCCGGCCGTGCCTGGATGATCCGATTTCGCGGGATCACGGAACGGCGAGCGGGGGCGCAGGCGGAGCACCCTCCCAGGCGGAGGAGCCGCCCCGTCCTCGCGCGCCGGCCCCCGTCTCTTCCGCGCGGAGCCAGGCGATCCAGCGCCGCGCACCGCCCTGGGTCGCTTCGCTCCGCTCGCGATGACGGAAACCGGCCTCAGAACACGAAGCCGGAGGCGGCTTCGCGGCCGAAGGCCAGCTCGCGCGGGCGGGCGGCGGCCCAGCGCATGACGAAGGCGACGAGCACCTGGTCGGACGCATCGCATTCGCGCACGACCTCGAAAGCGATCGCGTTCGCGACGGCCGTGGGCCCGGTGCCGCACCCGAGCGAGGCGACCAGCCATTCGGCCGTTTCGCGGTCGACGCGGCCCGTCGGGCGGGAGGTCCAGACCACGAAATCCACCACCGCCTGGATGACGAACGCGCTCCAGGCCGCGTCCTTCTCGGGCACCGCGCGGTCGAGCGCGATCAGCACGTCCGCCTCGTCGCGCGACTCGACGCCGTTCGGCAGGATGTCCCGCTGCAGATGCCGCACGTCCTGTTGCCGGATCTCGGCCAGCAGCAACGCGTCGTGGATGAAGTTCTCGAGTGACGCCTTGATCATCTGCTTGATCTCCCCGGAGCCATTACTTGGCCCTCGTGCCCGTTGTGCATCGTGAACTTGCGTCAACCTCCCTTCCCTGAGGGTTAAGGTCCGATCGTGAACGGCCGTTCAGGTAAACGGTGCCTCACGCCTCGTGGTTGCCGAAGCCTTGCCGGTCAGGCGAGGCCGGCTGCGCCGATCGCGGCCGCGACGCCGAACGCCCAGAGCGGGTTCAGCCTCGTCCGGTACGACACGAGCGCGGTGACGGCCGTGATCGCGGCCGTGACGGGGCCGGTATCGGCGCCCCGGGCGAGGAGGTAGCCGGAGGTCGCCACGAGCCCGATCGTCACGTTGACGAGGCCGTTCTGCACGGGCCGGCTCCAGGGGACGTCGCGGAACCGGCTCCAGGCGTGGAAGATGCCGTAGGTCAGCACGCTCGTCGGACCGATCATCGCGGCGGTCGCGACGAGCGCGCCCGCGACGCCCGCCACCTGCCAGCCGATCAGGGTCACGATGAGGACGTTCGGACCCGGGGCGGCGCTCGCGATGGCGAACAGCGCCACGAAATCCGCATCCGACATCCAGCGTTCCACCTCCACGACCTGCCGGTGCATCTCGGGCACCACGGCGTTGGCGCCGCCGATGGCCAGGAATGCCATCAGGAGGAAGCGCCACCCGAGGGTGAACAGCACCGGGCCGCTCACCGGCGCCTCAGGGAGGCGAGGACGGAGAGCGGCGCCACGACGGCGATCACCGGCCAGAGCGGCAGCCGGAACACCGCGACGGCCACGAAGGTCGCGACCACGAAGGGTGCCGCGACCCGGAACCGTGCCCGGAGGACGGGCTCCGCGATCTTCGCCGCCATGGCGAGGACGAGGCCGGCCGCCGCAGCCGCCATGGCGCCGAGCGCGCCCTGCACGGCCGGAAGCTCCGCGAACCGGCCGTAGAGGCTGGCGAGCATGAGAACGACGGCGACCGGCAAGACCAGGAGGCCGGCCACCGCCGCGAGAGACCCGGTCGGCCCGCGGAAGCGGGCGCCGATCGCGACCGCCATGTTGACGATGTTCGGCCCGGGCAGGAGCTGGGACATCGCCAGGATGTCCGTGAACTCCTCCGACGAGAGCCAGCGGCGGCGCTCGACGACGACGAACCTCGCCCACGGCAAGACCCCGCCGAATGCGAAGGCCGCGACGCGGGTGAAGCCGAGGAACAGGTCGAGGCGGCTCGGCGCCATCGCGGCGCCCTCGTCGTCGGGCGGCATCCGGCCCTCCCCGTCAGATCCGTCCCGCGCGCCGGAGAAGCCGCGGGGCGAGGACCGGCCGGTCGGCCGGACCATCACGCCGCCAGCAATGGCGGAGCACGGGCCGTCCGTCGAGTGGCGCGGGCGGGCAGGACGGGAGATGGAGCACGGAGCACGGGCCACGGACCCGCGTTGACGGCCCGGACCCGGATGGGTGGAGCGGAGCCGATTCGATGAACTACATCGTGACGAACATGCTTCCGATCGGCGCGGCGACGCTGGCCGGACTCGGGATCGGCCTCCTGTATCTTCCCCTACGGGGCGCCAGGCCGACGGCCGGTCTCGCCGCAACGGCCCTCGTGGCCGAAGCCTGGCTCGCCTGCATCCTGGCCGGGGCGCTGATCCTCGCGCCCGAGCAGGCGGCCGGTCCCTGGACGATGGCGCTCACCAGCGCCGTCGTGATCTGGATCGGGTTCGTGCTGCCGACGCTTCTCGTGACGCAGGTCGGCGAACGCCTGCCGGCTCGGGCCACGGTCGCGAACTGCGCCCATTGGCTCCTCGTCATGCTGGCCCAGGCCGCGATCCTGCAGGGGGTGGGCCTCGTCCATCCCGCCTGACGACGTCCTGCCGCAGGCCGCTCAGCCGCGGCGGGAGCCGACCCACGCGCCGGCCCCGATCAGCCCCGCCCCCAGGATGGCGGAAGGGGCCGGCACCTCCGCGTAGACGAGGAAGCCGATCCCGGCGGCCCAGATCAGCGCCGTGTAGTCGAGCGGGGCGAGGCGCGAGGCCTCGGCATTCGCGTAGGCGCGGGCGAGGAGGAGATGGCCGCTCACCCCGAGCAGCCCGACCGCAAGGGTCAGCAGCGCTTCGCGTCCGGTCGGCGCCGCCCAGTTCAACGAGGCCGGCCCGGCCAGGATGGCAGCGGGCGCGATGTTCTGGATCAGGACGATGTGGAGCACAGGGTCGCGCTGCGCCCGCGCCCGGAGCAGCACGTTGGAGGCGGAATAGGCGACGGCCGAGAGCAGGACGGCGCCGATCCCGAGGAGCGGAAACGCGGCGCCCGGCCGGGCCGAGCCCGGAAGGCCGCCCTTCCCGCCGACGATGACGAGCACGCCGGCGAAGCCCGCCGCGATGGCCCCGAGCGTCCGCAAGCGAAGCCGCTCGCCCAGCAGGGCGGTCGCGAGGAGGGCCGTGAATAGGGGCGAGACGAAGGACAGGATCAGCGTCTCGGCGAGCGGCAGCACGCCGAGCGCGTAGAAGAAGGCAACGGCCGCCACCACGACGAGGATCGCCCGGAGGGCGTTGGCCCTCACGGTCTCCGCTCTCGGCCAGCCCGGCCGCGTCGCCGCGAGCACGGCCGTCATCGCGACGGAGCCGACGCCGTAGCGCAGGAACGCCACCTCGAGGACGGGGATGGTCGCGACGAGCTTCTTGATGATCGCGTCCATGACCGACAGGAGCGCGATGGCGATCACGCCGTCGATGACCGGGCGGTTCAAGGACGCGCCGTTCGACCGGGAGGACGAGGCCGGGGCCTCGTCCGGCGGAGTCTCAGCTCACGCCACGCCGTCGCGGAGGAGGTCGTGCATGTGAACGATGCCGACCGGCCGGCCGTCCTCGACCACGAACAGGGCGGTGATCCGCATCCGGTTCATCATCTCGAGCGCCGAGCTCGCCAGCACCTTGGGGGCGACCGTGATGGGATCGGGCGTCATGAGCGCTTCAACGCTCTTGCCGAGGATCACCTCGTCCATGTGCCGCCGGAGATCGCCGTCCGTGACGATGCCCGTCAGCCGCCCCTGCGGGCCGAGCACGCCGACGCAGCCGAACCGCTTGCCCGCGAAGACCAGCAGCACCTCCGACATGGGGGTGCCTTCGGGAACGAGAGGCATCTCGTCGCCGACATGCATCACCTGCCCGGCGCTCTTCAGCCTGGCCGCGAGCCGCCCGCCGGGATGGTAGGTGCCGAAATCGCTGGCCGTGAAGCCGCGGCTCTCGATCAGCGCGATGGCGAGCGCGTCCCCGAGCGCGAGCTGGATGAGGCTGGAGGAGGTCGGCGCGAGGTCGTGCGGGCACGCCTCCTTCACCCGCGGCAGGGCGAGCACGATGTCCGCGGCCGTGCCGAGCGTGCTGTCGGGCTGGGACGTGATCGCGATCAGCGAGACCGAGAAGCGGCGGGAGAACGCGATGATGTCGCCGAGCTCGGTCGTCTCGCCGGACCAGGACAGCGCCAGGATCACGTCGGCCGAGGTGATCATGCCGAGGTCGCCGTGGCTGGCCTCCGAGGCGTGGACGAAATAGGCGGGCGTGCCGGTCGAGGCGAGGGTGGCGGCGATCTTGCGGCCGATATGCCCGCTCTTGCCGATGCCGGAGACGATCAGGCGCCCGCGCGCGTTGCGGATCAGCTCGACGGCCGCCTCGAACGCGTGCCCGAGCTCGGATCCGAGCGCGGCCGCGAGGCTGTCCAGCGCCGCGACCTCCAGCCGCAGCGTCCGCAGCCCCGCCTCGCGGGCGAGGCTCACGCCCAGCTCCGTGTTCCGATCCGCGGCACCTTCCGCGTCCACGACCAGCATCCGCGACACCCGACGATTCCCGACCGAACGTGCCGGGTTAGAGCCGAGCCGCTCGCGCTTCGCAACCCGGCCGGACGCGCGGCGTCGCGGCCGGTGCCGGCCAGCTAGCCGAGCGCCCAGCGGAGCACCCCGAACGCCGTCCAGCCGAGAAAGGCGATCCAGGCGAGGGTCGCCCCGACGCCCGCCGCGACGAGGATCGCCGGCGCGAAGGCGCGGAACATGCCGGACAGGTCGCGGGCGGACCCGGACCGAACCGCGGCGGGCCGGCCGTCCATTTCAGGGACGGCGAGGACCGGGTGGAGGTGTTTCTGGACCATGACTCGCCCCGTTTCGGGACGGCGGGAGGGGATCCGCCGCCTTCGGGCGGTAGGAGCGCAACTTCGGGGCAAGTCGGGCGCGGCGCGGCGCCGCCGTAGCTGGCGGCGGCCGGGACGCCGCGCTATCTCGCCGCGGCGCCCGCCGATGATCGCGGCGCGACCGCCGGCGGAGCGCATGGTCCCCTGGATCCACCTCGACACGGCCGCCATCCCGGGCGGCGGCGAGCTCAAGCTCATGCGGCGCGGGCAGGAGATCTCCGTCCGGCTCGCCGGCAACGAGCTCATGAATTCCCGGCTGTCCGGCTCGGAAGAGGCCATGGCGCGTCTCGCCGCCGCCCGCCTGTCCGGGCGAGCCGCCCCGGCCGTGCTGATCGGAGGGCTCGGGCTCGGCTTCACCCTGCGGGCGGCCCTCGCCTGTTTCGGCCCGGCGGCCCGAATCACCGTGGCCGAGCTCGTGCCGGCCGTCGTCGATTGGGCGGAGGGTCCGCTGGCCGAGATCTTCGGCGGATGCCTCGCGGACCCGCGGGTCGCGGTCCGCCTGGGCGACGTCGCCCGGCTCGTGACCGGAGCGCGGGGCGCCTACGACGCCATCCTCCTCGACGTCGATAACGGGCCCGAGGCCTTCACCGTGCCGTCCAACGACGCCCTCTACGGCCCGGCGGGGCTCGGCTCCCTCCGGGCCGCCCTGCGTTCGGGAGGCGTCCTGGCCGTCTGGTCGGCGGTCCCCGACGACGCCTTCGCGGCCCGCCTGCGGCGCGTCGGGTTCGCGGTGACGGAACACCGGGTGAAGGCCGATCGCGGGAAGCGCGGCTCGCGCCACGTGGTGTGGCTGGCGGCTCGCGGCTGACCGGCCGGCGCTGCCCTCCCCTTCGCGGGAACGAGTTGGTGATTGAGGCGCGTCGGGCAGGGCTGCTAATGTCGGCCGATGCTCCTCAACCTCTTCACCGAGCTCCGGGCCGCCAAGGTGCCGGTCAGCTTGCGGGAATACCTGACGCTGCTGGACGCGATGAACCGCGACCTTCCGGCGAAGCGCGTCGACGATTTCTACTACCTCGCCCGCGCCTGCCTCGTGAAGGACGAGCGCAACCTCGACAAGTTCGACCGCGTCTTCGGCCGAGTGTTCAAGGGGCTCGAGACCCTGGCGCAGGCGCTCGAGAAGGCCGAGATCCCGGAGGAATGGCTGCGCAAGATCGCGGAGAAATACCTCACGGACGAGGAGAAGAAGCAGATCGAGGCGATGGGCTGGGACAAGCTCCTTGAAACGCTGAAGGAGCGGCTGAAGGAACAGAAGGGCCGCCACCAGGGCGGCTCGAAATGGATCGGCACCGGCGGGACGTCGCCCTACGGCGCCTACGGCTACAACCCGGAAGGCATCCGCATCGGGCAGGACGGGAACCGGAATTTCCGGGCCGTGAAGGTGTGGGACAAGCGCGAGTTCAGGGATTACGACGACGAGGTCGAGCTCGGAATCCGCAACATGCGGGTCGCGCTCCGGCGCCTGCGGCGCTTCGCCCGCACGGGCGCGGCCGAGGAGCTCGACCTCGACGGCACGGTCCGCGAGACCGCCAGGGTGGGCTGGCTCGACGTGAAGCTCAGGCCCGAGCGCCGCAACGCCGTGAAGGTGCTGCTCTTCCTGGATGTCGGCGGCTCCATGGACTGGCACATCGAGAAGGCGGCCGAGCTGTTCTCGGCGGCCCGGCTCGAGTTCAAGCATTTCGAGCATTTCTACTTTCACAACTGCGTCTACGAGCGCGTCTGGAAGGAGAACCGGCGCCGCGCGACCGACACGATCCCGACGCTCGACGTCATCCGCACCTATCCGTCCGACTACCGGGCCGTGTTCGTGGGCGACGCCGCGATGAGCCCCTACGAGGTCGCGATGCCGGGGGGCTCGGTCGAGCACTGGAACGAGGAATCGGGCCAGGTCTGGATGGAGCGGGTGCTTGCCCATTTCCCGAAATCCGTGTGGCTGACGCCGCTGCCGAAGGCTCAGTGGGGCTACACGCAATCGCTGGAGATGGTCCGCCGCATCTTCGGCGGCCGCATGTTCCCGCTGAATATCGAGGGGCTCGACGGTGCGATGCGGGAGCTCGTGCGGTGAGAACCTTGCCGAGCCGCCGTTCGCCGCCCATCTCCGGCTGATATTGGCCAAGGCACATCGTAGCGCCCCGAGCGCCATCCCGTCCCGCGAGGAGATCGCCCGGTTCGTGGCGAACGCGCCCGGGAAGGTCGGGAAGCGCGAGATCGCCCGCGCGTTCGGCATCGCGGACCGGTCCTGGCTGAAGGACACGCTGCGCGATCTCGAAGCCGACGGGACGCGGTCACGGGACGGGCGGCGGCTGAAGACGGTCGGCAAGCTGCCGGCCGTGGTGCTGGCCGACATCACCGGCCGCGACCGCGACGGCGAGCTGGTCGCCGAGCCCGTGGAATGGGACGGCGACGGCCCGAAGCCCCGCCTCGTGATCGCGCCCCGGCGGCCCCGCCCGGGCGAGCGGCCCGCGGGCCTCGGCGACCGGGCGCTGCTGCGCCCCGACCGGATCCCCTCCGACGGCGGGAGCTACGGCGCCCGCATCCTCAAGGTCCTGCCCCGCGAGCGGCACGAGACGCTGGGCGTCTACCGCTCGCTTCCGGCGGGCGGCGGCCGGCTCGTCTCGATCGAGAAGAAGGGCGGCGGGCGCGAGCTCGCCATCCCGCCGGGGCACGAAGGCGAGGCGGAAGACGGCGATCTCGTGGCCGTGACGGTGACGAAGGCCGGCCGCTTCGGCGTGCCCGTCGCCAAGGTGCGCGAGAGGCTGGGCTCCGTGTCGTCCGAGAAGGCGGTGAGCCTCCTCGCGATCCACGCCCACCGCATCCCCCACGTCTTCCCGCCGGCCGTCCTGGACGAGGCGGAGGCGGCGAGACCCGCGACCGGTGCCGGCCGCGAGGATTGGCGCGACCTGCCGCTCATCACCATCGACCCGCCGGACGCGAAGGATCACGACGACGCGGTCCACGCCGCCCCGGACGACGACCCGGCGAACGCCGGCGGCTTCGTCCTGACGGTCGCGATCGCGGATGTCGCGGCCTATGTCCGGCCGGGCTCGCCGCTCGACCAGGAGGCGCTGAAGCGCGGAAATTCGGTCTACTTCCCCGACCGGGTCGTCCCCATGCTGCCCGAGCGCATCTCGAACGACCTCTGCTCCCTTCGCCAAGGCGAGGCGCGGCCGGCGCTCGCCGTCCGGATCACGATCGGGGCCGACGGCCGCAAGACGCGGCACTCCTTCCATCGCATCACGATGCGGTCGGCCGCGAAGCTCTCCTACGGCCAGGCGCAGGCCGCGATCGACGGGCGGCCGGACGACGTGACCGGACCATTGCTGGAACCGGTGCTGCGACCGCTCTGGGCCGCCTACGGCGCGCTCGCCCGGGCGCGGGACGCCCGCGGCCCGCTCTTTCTCGACCTTCCCGAGCGCAGGATCGTCCTGGACGGCGAGGGCCGCGTCGACCGCGTCCACGTGCCCGAGCGGCTGGACGCCCACCGGCTGATCGAGGAGTTCATGATCGCCGCGAACGTCGCGGCCGCGGAAGCGCTGGAGAAGGCGAAGTCGCCGCTGATCTATCGCGTCCACGACGAGCCTTCGCTGGAGAAGATGCGGGCCCTCGGCGAGGTGCTGGCCTCAGTCGGCCACAAGCTGCCGAAGGCGGGCGCGCTCAGGCCGGCGCGCTTCAACGGCATCCTGCGGGCCTTCGCGGACTCGGCGCACGCGCCTTTCATCAACGAGGTGGTGCTCCGCTCCCAGGCGCAGGCCGTCTACGCGGCCGAGAATGGCGGCCATTTCGGTCTGAACCTCAGGCGCTACGCCCATTTCACCTCGCCCATCCGGCGCTACGCCGATCTTGTCGTACACCGGGCGCTGATCCGGTCCTTCGGGTTCGGCGAGGACGGACTTCCGGCCGGCACGAGCGCGGAGAGCCTCGCCAGGATCGGCGAGGAGATCTCGGCCGCGGAGCGGCGCGCCATGGCGGCGGAACGCGAGACGGTCGACCGCCTCATCGCCCACCATCTCGCCGACCAGGTCGGCGCAACCTTCGCGGGGCGGATCTCGGGCGTCACCCGCTCCGGCCTGTTCGTGAAACTCGCCCCGACGGGTGCGGACG
>CALMTJ010000343.1 GCA_937872715.1 uncultured Methylobacteriaceae bacterium | reverse complement strand
CGCCGCGGATCGTGTGCAGCAGGGGATGCTCCTGACCCTTGTCGATCTTGGCGCGCAGTCTCGAAATATGCACGTCGATGACGTTGGTCTGCGGATCGAAATGATAGTCCCACACATTCTCGAGCAGCATGGTGCGGGTGACGACCTGGCCTGCATGCTTCATGAGGTATTCGAGCAGGCGGAACTCGCGCGGCTGCAGCACGATCTCGTTGCTACCGCGCGTGACGCGGTGCGACAGGCGGTCGAGTTCGAGGTCGGCCACGCGGTAACTCGTCGGCTCGCCCCGCCCTCCCCCTCCGCCGCGGCGCGCCAGCACCTCCACCCGGGCGAGGAGCTCGGAGAAGGAATAGGGCTTCGGCAGGTAATCGTCGCCGCCGGCCCGCAGGCCCTTCACCCGGTCGTCGACCTGGCCCAGCGCCGACAGGATCAGGGCCGGGGTCTCCACCTTCTGCTCGCGGAGCGAGCGGATGAGCGACAACCCGTCGAGCTTCGGCAGCATCCGGTCGACGACGAGCACGTCGTAGCCGCCATCCCGGGCGAGCGCGTAGCCGTCGAGCCCGTCGGCGGCGCCGTCGGCCACGTGGCCGCTCTCCCGGAACGCCTTGCCGAGGTAGTTCAGGGCCTCCTTGTCGTCTTCGATGATGAGGATGCGCATCGCGCCTTCTCTACCCTGTCCGCTCGTCGAACGGCAGGCCGGATCGAAGGGATCCGGCCTGCCGCCACGAAACGCAGAGCTGGCGGGGGGCGACATGCAGCCCCGCGTCCCGTTCCCTCGCTCCGCTGCGCGTCCGGTTGGGAGGCCGGATCGCGTCGACGCAGCGCACGGGAGACCTATGGGCGCGCCGGGCTTACGGCCGGGTCTCGCGGGGATGAACTCTTGGTAAGCTGGCTGCGGCTCAGAACAGGCGCTCGACCCCCTGCAGGATGGCATAGACGAAGCCGAGGCTCAGGGTCAGCCCCGCGATCCCGACGACGAGGCCACCGACGACGAGGGCGCCGTCGCGCTCCACGAGGCCGAGCCCTACGAGGCACACGGCGAGGCCGAGCGGGATCTGGCCGATCACGGGCGGCGCCACGAGGAGCCCGATCGCGAAGGCGATGACGGCGAATCCGAGGAAGCGGAGAGCGATCGGCGATTCGAGAAACGCGAACCGAGGCCGCGACAGCCGTTCCAGCGTCTGCAGGACGGGCAGCGCCCGCGCGATGGCGCGCTGCACCGCATCCTGCGGGATCGAGCGACGGAGCAAGGCGGCCGGCAGCCAGGGCGCTTCCCGGCCGGCCGCGATCTGCGCCGCGACGAGCGCCAGGAGGAGGCCGCAGACGAAAGGGATCGGCGGCGGCATCGGCAGACAATTCGGCAGGCCGAGCAGCACGATCAGCAGCGCGAAGGCGCGGTCGCGCAGGACGGACACGATGTCGGCGACCGTGAGCCGCTCGCCCGCGTTCCGGCTCAACGACGCCAGGACGCCAGAGATGCGCGCTTCGGGAAACAAACGTGGTGCCGCCGGGTGTCGGGAGATAACCGGGACGTCTAGCGCAGGGAGCGCGTCCGGGAAAGGCCGCTTCCGAGCCGCTCACATGCTCGCCCCCTGAAGCCGGCTCCCGTCCGGCGCGCAGGGCGTCCGGTCAGTGCAGCGTCATGATGCCGTCGACGGCCCGGAACTCGGCCGGCTTGATCAGCCGCGAATGGGCCACCCGCACGGAATGGAGAGGCCCGTCCAGCTCCCGATGCCAGAAATGGAGGAACTTGCGCAGGACGGGGAATTTCGGGGCGAGGTCGTATTGCTGCCAGACGAAGCTCTGCAGCACGGCGGGATGATCTGGAATGCCGTACAGGATCGTGGCTGTCGTCAACCCGTAGCCGTCAAGCTGCCGGATGAAGTCGGTCGAAGCCATGAACCCTCCTGTCGTCGTCACATCGAGATTCGATCTACCAGCCCGGACATCCTCAAGAACACGGTGACCATGTTCAAGTAGAAAGGTTAACGCTTCTGAACAACCTCTCGCCAGGTCTGACACTCGGTCGGCTTACTTGCTAATCAGGCAGGGTCATCCGGGGCAGATGGACGCCGCCCAGGGGTCGTCCGGGCCAGTGTCGGAGAAGACGCGGCGTTCGACCTCCGGTGCGATGCCGCCCCTTCCCCCCGTCCGCGCGGGAGCGTTACAATCGCGCCCACCGTCCATGTACCGGGCCGGCGACGTGTCGCGTATCGTCACCTGTCTCACCGCGGCCGCGGCCGCTCTCGCTCTTGCCGCCGTCCTGGGCGCCGCCTCGGCGGGCGGCCGGGACGAGGAGCTGTTCATCCGCCCGGAGGACCAGCGGATCGTCGGTTTCGCGAGCGTCGATCTCGGCCGGTCCGCCTTCGTCAGCGGCGGCACGAAACAGGCGGTCACGGGATCGCTCGACCGGACCGGCTTCGTGGCGATCGAGAGCGGCGGGTTCGGGCTCACGCGGGAGCGCCTCCCCGGCAGCCCGGAGGTCGCAGTCACGCGCCTCAAGACGGAGGCAGCCCTCCTCGCCGGCTTCCAGTCCGTCGTCCCGAGCCTCTATCTGGCCGGCTTCATCGGGCCGGAGCTGGAACACGAGCAGCTCACGATCGGGGGCACCATCTTCCGCTTCTCGAAACCCCGCTACGGCGTCCAGGGCCAGGCGGAGCTGTGGTCCAACCCGACCGCCGACACGCTGGTCACGGGCACGGTCGTCGCGGGATCGGCCCGCCTCAGCCTGTGGGCGCGCGCCTCGGCCGGCATCCGCGTTGCCGGCCGGTTCTTCGTGGGTCCCGAGGTCACCGCCTATTCCACCGAGACCTACCGCGAGACGCGGATCGGCGCCCATCTCACGGGCTTCGCGATCGGGATCGTCCAGGGACGCGTGTCGGCCGGCTGGATGATGACCGATGACGGCCGCCGGGGCACGCCGTATCTCGGGCTCACCGGCTGGATCAGGATGTGAGCCGCCGCCTCACCCGTCCTCCGGCCCGAGCGCCAGGGAAGCGGGATCGAGCGGCTCCTCATCCTCGTGCAGGAGCGTGTCGTCCGACGGCGACGGCACGGGCAGGCGCCTGTCCAGCATGCCGAGACCCTGCAGCTCGTCCAGTCCGGGCAGGTCCGCCACCGCATCCAGCCCGAAATGCGCCAGGAACTCGGCCGTCGTCCCGTAGGTCACGGGCCTGCCCGGGACCTTGCGGCGGCCGCGCATCCTGATCCAGCGGGTCTCGAGCAGAACGTCCAGCGTGCCTTTTGACGTCGTGACGCCCCGGATCTCCTCGATCTCCGCGCGCGTCGCCGGCTGGTGGTAGGCGATGATCGCCAGCACCTCCATGGCGGCGCGCGACAGCTTGCGGGGCTCGCCCCCCTCCTCCGCCAGCGCGAAGGCGAGGTCGGACGCCGTCCGGAAGACGAAGCCGCCGGCCACCGCCACGAGGTTGATGCCCCGTCCCGCATAGGCGCGGCCGAGATCGGCCAGAACCGCCGCGACGTCGGTGCCCGACGGGAGCCGCGCGGCGAGGAAGGCCGGGGTCGCGAGTTCCGCCGCGGCGAAGATCAGCGCCTCCGCGATCCGGATCGCCTCGTGATGGGCCTCCCGGCCGCCCGTATCCTCGTTGAGGGCGAAGATCACGGCACCGGCCGACCGCGCCGCGCTCACGGGCGGGCGCCCTCGACCGGAAGGTCGCGCCGCCTGATCATCAGGGGCGCGAACGGCGCCTCCTGGCGCAGGACGAGGCGTCCTTCGCGGACGAATTCCAGGGTCGCCGACAGGGTCGAGGCAAGCATGGAGGCCCGCATCCCGGGCTCGGCGAGGTAGCGCAGGAGGTAGGTGTCCAGCACCGCCCACTCGCCCGTCGCGCCGACGAGCCGCTCCAGGGCCTCCCGGGCCGCCGCCAGCGACCAGACGGGCCTGCGGCCGACCGTGACATGCGCCTTGGCTCGCAGCTCCCGCCGCCCGCAATAGGCGGACAGGAGGTCGTGCAGCGAGGCCGTGAACGGCCCCGCCTCCCCAACGGGGGCGGACTCGATCCGCCCTCTCGCGAAGACCTCGCGGCCGAGCTGCGGAAGCCGGGAGAGGTGCTGGGCCGCGGCCCGGATCGCCTCCAGCCGGCGCAGCCGGTCGGCGAGGGCCGTCGCGAGCTCGCTGGCGCTCGGCCCCTCCGCCTTCTGCGGCTCGGGCAGCAGGAGGCGCGATTTCAGGTAGGCGAGCCAGGCCGCCATGACGAGGTAGTCCGCCGCGAGCTCCAGCCGCAGGGAGCGCGCCGCCTCCACGAAGGCGAGGTACTGCTTCGCGAGCGCCAGGATGGAGATCTCGCGAAGGTCGACCTTCTGGCGCCGCGCGAGGTCGAGGAGGAGGTCGAGCGGACCTTCGAACCCGCCGACGTCCACGACGAGGAGCGGATCGGTATCCGCCCGTTCAGGGACGTCGTCGAAGGGAAGGTCGGCAGCCATCGTCGGGTGATT
>CALMTJ010000342.1:2809-4737 GCA_937872715.1 uncultured Methylobacteriaceae bacterium | reverse complement strand
GCCGTGAGCGACGGCCCGGTCTCGCCGCCCGGCTCCCCGGCCGCGAGATGGCCGACGGTTGGCCGTCCGACCAGGAAGGCGTGGATCGGCTGCGGCAGGTTCTTCACCTGCCGCGACCCGATATCCTCAAAGGTCACCGCGCCCTTGTTCGCGACCGCCTCGTGGACGGAGCGCGAGATGCACAGGCCGCCGGGCGGCGACAGGCTCTCCAGGCGGGCCGCGATGTTGACGCCGTCGCCGAGGAGGTCGCCGCCCCGCTCCACGACGTCCCCGATGGTGAGGCCCATCCGGAACTCGAGCCGGCGCTCGGGCTCGATCCCGGCATTGCGGGCGGCCAGCGCGTCCTGGATGTCGAGCGCCGTCCGGACGGCCTCGACGGCCGAATCGAACTCGCACATCACCGAATCGCCGGCCGTGTTGAAGATGCGGCCGCCGCCCTCGCGGACGAGACCGTCGAAGATCTCGCGAGCCCCCGCGAGGTCGCGGAGCGTGCGCTCCTCGTCCTCCGCGACGAGCCGGGAATAGCCGGCGACGTCCGCCGCCACGATGGCGGCGATCTTGCGCTTCAGCGGCGGGTCGCGTCGCGGGCCGGCGTCGGAGCCAGGGGCGTTGAGCATCGGGTCAGTCGCCACGCGGAGACGGCAATAAGAAGGCGCGATGGCATGGCCGGCCTCCGCCCGATGTGCGCCGCGGCACGGATCGCGACCGCGGCTCGGCCGTTAATGCCGGGCTTCCGGCCGTCCGAGGTCACCGCATGTCGTCCGAACCCGCTCTCCGTCCCGCGGCCGAACCCGTGCCGGCCGCCCCGCCGGGAATGCCGGATGGCGACAGGGCGGCGCTCGCGGGGGCCGCGAAGGTGCTGGAAGGATCGACCCTGCTCGGCAGGCTTTCGTCCCTCGCCGGGCGGCCGCTGGAAATCGTCGGCCGGGCGCTGCCGGCAACGGCCGCGGCGCTCGTCGGCCGGGCCAGCACGCTCGCGATGAAGGCGGCGCTGAAAGTGGCCCTGACGACGCTCGGCAAGGAGGAAGGCCGACGCATCCCGGGCCTCGACATGGCGGCGGTCGCGGCGTCCGGGGCCGTCGGCGGCGCGTTCGGGCTCGTGACGCTGCCCTTGGAGCTGCCGGTCTCGACCGTGCTGATGCTCCGGGCCATCGCGGCCGTCGCCCGGGAAGAGGGCGAGGACCTGTCCGACCCGGCGGCCGCGCTCGCCTGCCTCGAGGTCTTCGCGCTCGGGTCCAGGACGGAGGCGGACGATTTCTCGGCCGGAGGGTATTTCGCCATGCGCAGCGCCATGGCGAGGACGGTCGCGGAGGCGGCGCGGCTCGCGGCGACGCGCGGCTTCGCGGACGGGGGCGCGCCGGCCTTCGTCCGGGTCCTCGCGCAGATCGGCGCCCGTTTCGGCATGGTCGTCTCCCAGAAGGTCGCGGCCGGGGCGATGCCGATCCTGGGCGCGATCGGCGGTGCCGCGGTCAACGCGGCCTTCATCGAGCATTTCAGGTCGGTGGCGCGCGCGCATTTCACCGTCCGGCGGCTCGAACGGGAGCACGGCCCGGAGCCGGTCCGCGAGCTGTACGGCGAGATCCGGAACGCCGTGGTCTGACCGCGATCCGAGGCCCGGCCTGCGTGCCGCCCTCGACGGCAGGGCTCTCGCGGGAACCCGCCGTCCTCCATCCCGATTGACTCGGATCGTCCAATCATCACGCGGCAGGAGACCATGAGCGCCCCGATCGGTCCCTACGATCCGCAGCCGGCACCGGCCGACCCGGCTCCCGCTTCCGTGCCGCCGGGCCAGTCGCCGCTGGAGATCCCGCCCGCGCCGTCGACGGAGCCGCTGGGCGTGCCGTCCACCGATCCCGGCCGGACGCCGGACGCGCCGCCGACACCCGGGCCCACGGTGCCGACGGATCCGCAGCCGCGCGCCTGAGAGG
>CALMTJ010000342.1:0-2799 GCA_937872715.1 uncultured Methylobacteriaceae bacterium | reverse complement strand
TGACCTACGCGGTGCGCGGCGAGGGGTGCTGGCGGCGCGACGGCGAGACGACGATACGGAACTTGCTGACGTCCACCCGGACCGTCGCGGTGGTCGGCGCGAGCCTCGACCCGTGGCGGCCGAGCTTCGGCATCACCCGCTACCTGATCCGGGCCGGGTACCGGGTGTTCCCCGTCAACCCGACGATTGCCGGCCGGACGCTGCACGGCGAGCTCGTTCACCCGTCGCTCGGCGCCTTCGGGCAGCCGGTCGACCTCGTGAACGTGTTCCGCCGCTCGGAGGCGGCCGCGGACCTCGTGGACGAGGCCGTCCAGGCGGGCGCGAAGGCGATCTGGTTCCAGCTCGGCATCCATAGCCCGGAGGCGACCCGCCGCGCGGCCGAGGCGGGCCTGCCGATCGTGATGGGGCACTGCATCAGCGTCGAGCATTCCCGTCTCGCGCATTGACGCTTCCGGCCCGCGGGGCGTCGGTCTAATAGCTCTTCGGAGATGACCTCCATCCCACGCCTCATGCTGAGGTGCTCGCCGAAGGCGAGCCTCGAAGCACGCCCCCGGACTTCGATCCGGGGGCACGCAGGACCCTCGCGCGTCCTTCGAGGCCCCGCTCCGCGGGGCACCTCAGGATGAGGAAGCTCACGGGCGGCATCTCCGGGCAGCGCCCGAGACGGTCGCGATGACCTCCGACCGGAGCCTGGACGCGCTGTTCTCCGCCGCTCTCGATGCGCGGGCCAACGCTTATGCGCCCTATTCCGGGTACCGGGTCGGCGCGGCGCTCCTGGACGAGGCCGGCCGGATCTCGGCCGGCTGCAACGTCGAGAACGCCTCCTACCCGGTCGGGACCTGCGCGGAAGCGGGCGCGGTCGCCGCCATGGCGAGGGCGGGCGGGCGCCGCATCACCGCCATACTGGTTCTGGCCGAGGGCGGCGGGCTCGTTACGCCCTGCGGCGCCTGCCGCCAGCGCATCCGGGAATTCGCCCTGCCAGAGACGCCCGTGCACCTCGCCGATCCCGGCGGCGTCCGGGCAACGCTGACCTTGGCCGAGCTCCTGCCGCACGCCTTCGGGCCGGACATCCTATCCGGGCCGGACGTCACGTCCGGGCTGGACGCCATGTCCGCCGGCGATCGGGCACGACCGTGAGCCCCGGCGATCGCTGCCTGGACGCGCTCGCCGCCTTGTCGGCCCGGGGCGTGGCAGGCCCGTTCGACCTCGCCTGCATCCTCGGTTCCGGGCTCGGAGCGGCGGCGGACGCGGTCCGGGACGCGGTCGCGGTCGAATATGCCGACATCCCGCATTTTCCCCGCGCCGGGGTGGCCGGCCATGGCGGGCGGCTCGTCGCCGGCACGATGAGCGGCCGCCGCGTCCTCCTCCTGCAGGGGCGTGCGCATTACTACGAGGCCGGGGACCCCGCCGCGATGCGGGTGCCGGTCGCCACCGTCGCGGCGCTCGGCGCCTCCGCGCTCCTCGTGACCAACGCGGCCGGTTCGACCCGGCCGGAGACGAGACCGGGCACCTTCGTGCTCCTGTCGGACCACATCTCCTGGTCGGGCCTGAACCCGCTGATCGGCGAGGCGGGCGACGGCCGCTTCGTCGCCATGTCGGACGCCTACGACCCCGCCCTGCGGTCGCGGTTCGCGGCGGCCGCCCGGGCGGCCGGGATCGGCCTCCCCGAGGGCGTCTACATGTGGTTCTCCGGCCCGAGCTTCGAGACGCCGGCCGAGATCCGGGCCGCCCGGCTGCTCGGCGCCGACCTCGTCGGCATGTCGACCGTGCCGGAGGTGATCCTCGCCCGCTTCTTCGGTCTGCGGGTCGCGGCCTTGTCGTTGGTCACGAATCTCGGCTCGGGAATGTCGGCCGCGGCGCTCTCGCACGGGCAGACCACGGCCGTGGCGGCGGACGCGGCGCCGACGCTCGTCCGCCTCCTCGGAAGGTACCTGTCGGAGCCGCCCGTTGGCTGAGACCTTCCTGCCGCAGGAGGTGATCCGGGCGAAGCGGGACGGCCGGGCGCTCCCTGAGGGGGAGATCTCCCGCTTCGTCGCCGGGATCGCGGACGGGGCCGTGACGGAGGGCCAGGCCGCGGCTTTCGCCATGGCGGTGTTCTTCCGCGGCCTCTCGCTTCCGGAATGCGTGGCCTTGACGCGCGCGATGCGGGATTCGGGCGAGACCCTGTCCTGGGACCTGCCGGGTCCGGCCCTCGACAAGCATTCCACGGGCGGCGTCGGCGACACGGTGAGCCTCGTGCTCGGGCCGGCCGTCGCGGCCAGCGGCGGCTTCGTGCCGATGATCTCCGGGCGCGGGCTCGGGCATACGGGCGGGACGCTGGACAAGCTCGACGCGGTCCCGGGCTACCGCTCGCAGCCCGACCTGCCGCTCTTCCGCCGCGTCGTCCGCGAGGTCGGCTGCGCCATCATCGGCCAGACCGCGGACCTCGCCCCGGCCGACCGGCGCCTCTACGGTATCCGGGACGTCACCGCGACGGTGGAATCGGTCGACCTGATCACGGCCTCCATCCTGTCGAAGAAGCTCGCGGCCGGGCTCGACGGGCTGGTCATGGACGTGAAGACGGGGTCCGGCGCCTTCATGACCTCCCGCGCCGACGCGCAGGCGCTGGCCGACCGCATCGTCGCCGTCGCGAACGGCGCCGGGCTGCCGACGAGCGCGCTCCTGACCGGCATGGACGAGCCGCTGGCCAGCACGGCCGGCAACGCGCTCGAGGTCGCCTACGCGATCGCCTACCTGACCGGCGCCCGTCGGGAGGAGCGGTTCCACGTGGTCACGGTCGCGCTCGGCGCAGCATGGCGG
>CALMTJ010000341.1 GCA_937872715.1 uncultured Methylobacteriaceae bacterium | reverse complement strand
CTCGTAGATGTCGGCCGGAATCTCCGGGTCGTAGACCGTCTTCAAAGCCGCCACGATGTCGTCCGTCATCCGGTCGATCTCCTCGGGCGGGAGGGCAGATGCGGGTTGGGAAGCAGTCTCGGTAGGGGTGTCGTTGCTGATCATTTTTGCCCGTTCAATGACCGGCTACGAAAAGCTTGCCGACGACCGCGATCGTCAGCGCAAGGTTGAAGCCGACCATCCACTTCAGAAGACCGACGTCAGCCTCCAGCTTGGAAAACCGGTTCTCGTGGCCAGCAAGCTCTTCGGCCGCTTTCCTTGCCTTCTCGTCTTCGGCGCCCGCAGACCGCAGGGCGTCGTAGAGATTGCCCATCATCACGGCCATGATCGTGCGTCCCCCTGACCAGCACCCAGTATAAGCGAAGGGCGTTCCACCCGCCACCTCACCCGAACAACGCCTCGGCCTTCCCCAACGCGTCTGCGAGCTTATCGACCTCCGCCATCGTGTTGTAGAGGCCGAAGGAGGCGCGGCAGGTGGAGGTCGCGCCGAAGCGGTCGAGGAGCGGCATCGCGCAATGCGTGCCGGCCCTGACCGCGACGCCCTGCCGGTCGATCACGGTCGCGACGTCGTGGGCGTGCGCGCCCTGCATCTCGAAGGCGAGGATCGGCCCCTTGCCGGGCGCCCGCCCGATGATGCGGACCGAGTTCATGGCGCCCAGCCGCTCGTGCGCGTAGGCGGACAACGCCTCCTCGTGGGCCCGGATGGCCGGACGGCCGACCCGCTCCATGAAGCGGAGCGCGGCGCCGAGGCCCACCGCCTCGACGATCGCCGGCGTCCCGGCCTCGAAGCGATGGGGCGGGTCGCCGTAGGTCACCTCCCCGCAGGCGACCGTCTTGATCATCTCGCCGCCGCCCTGGTACGGCGGCAGCCGCTCCAGCCAGTCGCGCTTGCCGTAGAGCACGCCGATCCCGGTCGGGCCGTAGACCTTGTGTCCGGTCAGGACGTAGAAATCGGCGCCCAGCTCCCGCACGTCGACGTCGAGATGGACGGCGCCCTGCGCACCGTCGACCAGCACCGGCACGCCATGCGCATGCGAGATCCGGATGATGTCCGCGATCGGCGTCACGGTGCCGAGCACGTTCGACATGTGCGTGATCGCGACGATCTTCGTCCGGGGCGTGAGGAGCTTCTCGAACTCGTCGAGCTGGAAGGCGCCGTCATCGTCGACGGGCGCCCACCTGATCACGGCGCCCTTGCGCTCGCGGAGAAAGTGCCACGGGATGATGTTCGAATGGTGCTCCATGATGGACAGGACGATCTCGTCGCCCTCTCCGATCATGCCCTGCCCCATCGTGCTGGCGACGAGGTTGTAGGCCTCGGTCGCGGATTTCGTGAACACGATCTCGTCCACCGAGCCGGCGTTCAGGAAGGCCCGCACGCTCTCGCGCGCCGCCTCGAACGAATCGGTCGCGGCGTTCGCCATGTAGTGGAGGCCACGATGGACGTTCGCGTAGCCGGTCTCCATCACACGGATCATCGCGTCCATCACCTCGCGCGGCTTCTGCGCGGAGGCGGCGTTGTCGAGATAGACGAGCGGCTTGCCGTAGACCCGGCTCGCCAGGATCGGGAACTCGGCCCGAAGCGCCTCGACGTCGTAGGGGGCCGCGAGGGGCGGCGCGAAGGGTGCGTTCATCTCGCTCGATCCGTCATGGCCGCAGACGACGTCGTCGGCGAAGGTCTCGAGTTCGGGCTTGTTGTTCATGCTCGCCCCGTCCGAGAGGAGGAGCGTGTCCGACTTCATCCCGCCATCGGTCTTCTGGGCCCGCGGCCGGACGATGATCTTGCCCTGGAAGACGCCCGTTGATTCGTCGTCCAGCACCGTCTTGTGCAGCTCGCGGCTCGTGCAATGCGGCACGGCGTGGTCGACGAGGAGCGTCGAATCCGCGTGCTGCGAACCCTTGAGCAGGGTGGCGCCATCGGCCCGGGCGGTCGAGTTCTCGCCCGCGAAGGCGAGGAACACCTGGTGCCGCGAGACCGCCGAGCCCGTGACCATGTTCAGGGTGTGGAAGGAGGATTCGGCACCGATCTTCACGGTCAGGGTCGAGAGAGCGACGGCGTCGCGGCCTTCCGCGTTGACGCGGACGTGCCGGACATGGGTGCGGTCGGCCGTCACGATCTCCAGCACGCCGTTCGGCTGGTAGGCGATGCCGTCCGGACCCTCGTGCGATTCGAGGATCGTCACGGAGGCTCCCTCGTCCACGACGACGAGCACCCGGCTCGCCGTGGCGAAGGGCGACGAGCCCGTGTTCACGAACCGCAGGTGGAGCGGCATCGCGACCGCCTCGCCGGCGGCGACGTGGATCACGGCGCCGTCCGTCATGAAAGCGGTGTTCAGCTGGTAGACCGGGTTGCCCCGCGCGCCCTCGACGGATCCGAGCATCCCGAGCAGCGGATGCCTGTCCGTCAGGGCGTCGTGCAGCGTCCGCACGGCGAGGCCCGACGGGAAGGCCAGGACCTCGTTCAGCTGGCTCGCCACGTATCCGTTGACAACGGTCAGCCGGGTCGCCGGCACGTCCGTCAGCGCCCGCCCGTAGTTGAAGCTGACGGCGAGATCGGCCGGGCCGGGCTTCTCGGCGAGCGGGGCAGCCTCCCGGATCAGCGTCCGCAGGTCGGTGTACTTGAACTCCTCGATCCGCCGGTGAGGCAGGCCGCGCTCGGCGAACCCGACGAGCGCGCTCTCGCGCACCGCCACGTCGCCCGGCAGCGAACCCTTCAACCGCTCGAAGAGCTGCGACAGACCCGTCTCGGCCGCCGTCCGCATGGCCGTGACGTTCGCGCCCTGGGGCATCACGCGGCCTCCGCCGGCGCCCGCCGATAATCGGCGTAGCCGTTCGCCTCGAGTTCGAGCGCCAGCTCCTTGCCGCCCGACTTCACGATGCGGCCGGCCGACATCACGTGCACCGTGTCCGGGACGATGTGGTTCAGGAGCCGCTGGTAATGGGTGATCACGAGGAAGCCGCGGCCGGCCGAACGGAGCGCGTTCACGCCGTCGCTGACGATGCGGAGCGCGTCGATGTCGAGACCCGAATCGGTCTCGTCCAGGATGCAGAAGCGCGGCTCGAGCAGCGCCATCTGCAGGATCTCCATCCGCTTCTTCTCCCCGCCGGAGAAGCCGACATTCAGCGCGCGCTTGAGGAAGTCGCGGTTGATCTCCAGCCGTGCGCCGGCCTCATTCACGCGCTTCATCAACTCGGGGGTGGTGAGCTCCGGCTCGGAGCGCGCCTTGCGCTGCGCGTTCAGCGCCGCCTTCAGGAAGGTCATGGTGCCGACGCCCGGGATCTCCAGCGGGTACTGGAACGCGAGGAAGATCCCGGCGGCGGCGCGGGCGTCGGGCTCCATCTCGAGGAGGTTCTGCCCGTCGAGCAGGATCTCGCCGTCCAGCACCTCGTAATCCGACTTGCCGGCGATGACGTAGGAGAGCGTCGACTTGCCGGAGCCGTTCGGCCCCATGATGGCGGCGACCTCGCCCGTCGAGACGGTCAGGTCGAGCCCGTTCAGGATGCGGTTGTCCTCGATCTGCACGACGAGGTTCTTGATCTCGAGCATCAATGTGTCCTGTTCGGTCGGGCGCCGCCGGTCGCGGCGCTGAAATTGGCCCGCAGCGCACGCTCGCGGGCCTCTAGCTGGTGGTGGCGCCGGCGGGCATCCGCCAGCATCTCGCGGAGGTCGCCGAGCTGCACGTCCTGGCGGGCGAGCGCCGTCATCCGGCTTTCCACGTCGGCGATCTCGTCCGCCATCTCCTCCAGCTCCCGCCGCGCGGCGTCGAACTCGCGCTGCAGCTCCTCCGGACTATCCAACGGAGCCCTCGAGCGAGATCGAGATAAGCTTCTGCGCCTCGACCGCGAATTCCATCGGCAGCTTCTGCAGCACATCCTTGACGAAGCCGTTGACGATGAGCGCCACGGCCTCCTCCGGGCCGAGACCGCGCTGCTGGCAGTAGAACATCTGATCCTCGGAGATCTTGGAGGTCGTGGCCTCGTGCTCGAACACCGCGGAGGAGTTGTTGGCCTCGAGATACGGCACCGTATGGGCGCCGCAAAGGTCGCCGATGAGGAGGGAGTCGCAATTCGTGAAGTTGCGGGCGTTCCTGGCCCGGCGGTGCGCCGAGATGAGGCCGCGATAGGTGTTGTCGGAGCGGCCCGCCGCGATGCCCTTCGAAATGACGCGGCTCGTCGTGTTCCGGCCGAGATGGATCATCTTGGTGCCGGAATCGACCTGCTGCTTCCCGTTCGAGATGGCGATGGAATAGAACTCGCCGCGGGAGCCGTCGCCGCGCAGCACGCAGGACGGATATTTCCAGGTGATGGCGGAGCCCGTCTCCACCTGCGTCCAGGTGATGATCGAGTTCTTGCCGCGGCAATCGCCCCGCTTGGTGACGAAGTTGTAGATGCCGCCCTTGCCCTCGCTGTCGCCCGGATACCAGTTCTGGACGGTCGAATACTTGATCTCGGCATCGTCGAGCGCCACGAGCTCCACGACGGCCGCGTGGAGCTGGTTCTCGTCGCGGCGCGGGGCCGTGCAGCCCTCGAGATACGAAACGTAGGACCCTTTGTCGGCGATGATCAGCGTGCGCTCGAACTGGCCGGTGTTGCGCTCGTTGATGCGGAAATAGGTCGACAGCTCCATCGGGCAGCGCACGCCCGGCGGGATGTAGACGAAGGAGCCGTCGGAAAAGACGGCCGAGTTCAGGGTGGCGAAGAAGTTGTCCGTCGCGGGGACTACCGAGCCGAGATACTTCTGCACGAGCTCGGGATGCTCGTGCACGGCCTCCGAGATCGGCATGAAGAGGACGCCCGCCTTGGCGAGTTCGGCCTTGAACGTCGTGGCGACCGAGACGGAATCGAACACCGCGTCGATCGCGATATTCGAGCGCTGGACCCCCTCCAGCATCTCGACCTCGCGGAGGGGGATGCCGAGCTTCTCGTAGGTCTTCAGGATCTCCGGATCGATCTCGTCCAGCGACATCGGCCCATCGTTGCCCTTCGGGGCCGCGTAGTAATAGATCTCGTCGTACTTGATCGCCGGATAATCGACGCGGGACCAGTCCGGCTCGCGCATGGTGAGCCAGCGACGGTACGCGTCGAGCCGCCACTCCAGCAGCCAGCCGGGCTCGTTCTTGCGGGCCGAAATGTAGCGGACCGTGTCCTCGGAGAGCCCGATCGGAGGCTTCTCCATCTCGATGGTCGTCTCGAATCCGTATTTGTACTGATCGACATCGATCAGCTTCACGCGGTCGATGGTCTCCTGCACGGCAGGCATTGTGGTCTCCCAAGGCGGCCGGGGCTGGAGAGCCGCGGCGCGAACACGTGAATGAACTCGGTTCAGGCCGCGCGCGACCTTTCATATAGGCGCTGCAGCAGGTTTTCGAAGGCCTCCGCGAAGGCCCTCACGTCGTCGTGGGTCGACGACCAGCCGAAGCTGAGCCGCACGGCACCGGATGCGAGGTCGGCCGGCACGCCCATCGCGGCGAGGACATGCGACCGCCCGACCTTCCCGGACGAGCAGGCCGAGCCGGACGACACGGACACGCCGTCGAGGTCGAGCGACATGAGCGCGGTCGCGGCCGCGAGGCCCGGCACCGCGAAGGAGACGGTGTTCGGCAGGCGCCGGGCGGCCCCGCCGAAGATGCGGGCGGTGGGCGCAATCCGCCCGACCTCGGCTTCGGCCGCCTGGCGCAGGGAGCCGCGGCCCCGAAACCCGCGATGCCGCCGACATTCTCCGTCCCGGCCCGGAGCCGCAATTCC
This sequence comes from uncultured Methylobacteriaceae bacterium, assembly GCA_937872715.1. Taxonomy (GTDB): domain Bacteria; phylum Pseudomonadota; class Alphaproteobacteria; order Rhizobiales; family Beijerinckiaceae; genus Enterovirga. The sequence goes on along the minus strand of CALMTJ010000341.1, from coordinate 6,728 downwards.
TGTCCGCCGCCGCGCAGGAACGGCAGCGACGGACCCGCCCTCCCGGCCGCGATCACGAGCGCGCCCGTCCCGGCCGACCCTCCGAGCTTGTGGCCGGAGAGCGTGAGCGCGTCGATGCCGAGCTCGCCCATGTCGAGCGGGAGGCGCCCGGCCGCCTGCACGCAATCCGCATGCAGCGCGGCGCCATGCCGGTGGGCGACCGCTGCGATCTCCGCGATGTCCTGGACGATCCCCGTTTCGCTGTTCGCCGCCTGCACGGAGACGAGGGCCGCCTCGCCGGGGCGCTCGCGGAGAACCGCTTCCAGCCGACCGAGATCGAGGCGGCCGTCTCCGTCCACCCCGACAAGCGCGGTGTCGCCTGCCGGGAAACCGTGACCGCCGAGCACGGACGGGTGCTCGGTCGCGCCGACGGCGAGCCGGCGGACGTGGCGGCCGTCGCGCGCCAGCATCGCGCCCGGCCGTAGGACGGCGTTGTTGGCCTCGGTGCCGCCCGAGGAGAACGTCACCTCCTCGGGGCCGGCGCCAACCAGGGCGGCGATTGCGGCCCGGGCGGTCTCGACCCGGGCGCGCGCCGCCCTGCCCTCGGCGTGGACGGAGGACGGGTTTCCGCCGGCCCGCAGCGCTTCCGCCACGGCCTCCAGCGCTTCGGGGCGGATCGGCGAGGTGGCGTTGTGGTCGAGATAGGCGCGCGGCCGCGAAGACCCGGCCCGGCCCGGCTCACGAAAAGCTTGCAAAATCCCGACCGCCACGTGATATCCTGGATGCAACGACGCTCGCGGACGATGAGGCCTCACCGGCCGTGTCCACGTTTCGTTCTCACTTTAGAACCGTTCTAAGGGGTTATCGGTCGGCCGAGACGGTGAGTCAAGCGCGCCGCATGGCGGTTACCGCAATCCGGCTGCCCCGCCATCGAGGTGCATCGTTCCATGCCTGAAGTCACGTTCACGGGGCCGGCGGGTCGCATCGAGGGCCGTTACCAGCCGGCGAAGCAGAAGGGCGCGCCCATCGGCATCGTCCTCCACCCGCACCCGCAATTCGGCGGGACGATGAACAATCAGATCGTCTACAACCTGTTTTACGGGTTCCTGAACCGGGGCTTCTCGGCCCTGCGCTTCAACTTCCGCGGCGTCGGCCGGAGCCAAGGCAATTTCGACCATGGCGCGGGCGAGCTCTCGGACGCGGCGGCGGCGCTCGACTGGGCGCAGGCCGTGAACCCGGACGCCCGAACCTGCTGGATCGCGGGCGTCTCCTTTGGCGCCTGGATCGGGATGCAGCTCCTGATGCGGCGTCCGGAGATCGAGGGCTTCATCTCCATCGCGGCGCCCGCCAACCGCTTCGACTTCACGTTCCTCGCGCCCTGCCCGTCGTCGGGCCTGTTCGTGCACGGCTCCGAGGACCGCGTCGCGCCGCACAAGGAGGTGATGTCTGTGATGGAGAAGGTGAAGACGCAGCGCGGCATCCAGCTCGAGCATCAGCTTGTCGAGGGCGCGAACCATTTCTTCGACGGCAAGGTCGAGCAGCTCATGGCGGTGGTCGACGCCTATCTCGACAAGCGTCTCGGCAAACGCGAGGACGAGGCCGCCTGACGGCCGCGACTCGGGCAATTTGGCGGCAAAGCGCTAACCGTCCGCGATGGTGCAGTGCACCGAATGCTCGTTGGGGCGTTAGGCTGTCCGCCAACGGTGGTGACGAGCGGATATGTCGACAGATATGGACGGCCCGACGCGGACAGGGCGGCTTCGGGCGATGTCGGAGAGCGAGTTCATCGCGGCCTGGATCGCGGCGCTCGGCCAGCCCCCCGCCCTCATGCTGGAACGGGGCGAAATGATCGCGTTCCTGCTTTCGGCGGGAGAACGCCCGGCTCCCGCGAACGCAGCCGGCGCCTGCCGGAACGACCTGCGTCGGGCCGCGTAACCGCGGGCGTATCCCGCCAAGACACGGGAGCGCTGCGCCCGTCACGACGGCATCGCGATCCGGCCGCCGATGGTCGGCTCCCGGACGCCCGTGGTGGACGGAAACGTGGTCGGCAGCCCCGCGAACCGGCGCGCGGCCAGGAAGGCGAAGGCCTGCGCTTCCAGGTCGTCGACGGACCAGCCCACCTCCTCCGCGTCCTGAACCGGGACGTCGAGCTGCTCCGAGAGGCCCCGCATGAGGACGGGGTTGTGCGCCCCTCCGCCGGCCACGATCCAGCGGAGCGTCGGCTCCGCCGCCCATCGCCGCGAAAGGCCGACCGCCCGGACCGTGAAGGCCGCGAGCGTCGCCGCCGCGTCCTGGACGGACAGCGCTCCGACCAGGAGGTGCGAGAAAGCGTCTCGATCGAGCGATTTCGGCGGCCGTTTCTGGAAATACGGGTGGGAAAGCAGCCAAGCCGTCATCGGCTCGTCCACCGTGCCGGCGGCGGCGGCCCGGCCGTCCTCGTCCCGGCTCGCGCCGGTTCGAGCCCGCATCAGGTCGTCCAGGAGGGCGTTGCCGGGCCCCGTGTCGAATCCCGCGACCGCGTCGCCCTCGCCCAGGAACGTGACGTTCGCCACGCCGCCGATGTTCAGGATCGCGAGCGGCAGCGCCAGCCCTGCGGCACGCGCCAGGGCACGGTGGAACACGGGTACGAGCGGCGCACCCTGTCCTCCCTCCGCGATGTCCGCGCTGCGGAAATCGTGCACCACCCGGATGCCGAGCCGGCGGGCCAGGGCCGCCCCGTCGCCGATCTGGACGGTCAGGCCTTCCGCCGGCCGATGCACGACCGTCTGCCCGTGGAAACCGATCACGTCGATATCGGCTGCGTCGAGTCCCCGGGCGGCGAGGTATGCCTCGACGGCTTCGGCGTGCCGGCGGGTCACGAGATCCTCCGCCTCGCGGAGGCAGCCGGGCCGGGCGAGCGGGTCGGTGAGCGACTGCGCCTCCGTCTTGGCCCGATGCAGGAGATCCGCCTCGGCGGCCGTGTAGCGGACCGGGTCCGGAGCGTCGCCCTCGGGCAGGACCCGATTCCCTCCCGGATACGATCGCGGCGCGATGCTCTCGCCGTCCGTCTCGACGAGGGCGACGTCGATCCCGTCCATGGACGTGCCGCTCATCAAGCCGATCGCCCGCACCGGCTCTTCTCCCTAGCGATTCCGTCCGGGGCTGTTACACGCCTCGCGGTCCACCCGAAACGGCCCGAGCCCGATGTCCTCGCCTTCCTCCGACTTCCTGCGAACCCTCGCCGAGCGGGGCTACATCCACCAGGCATCCGACCTCGAGGCGATCGACGCGGCGGCGCTCGTCGGGCGGCTCACCACCTATGTCGGCTACGATTGCACGGCGCCCTCCCTCCATATCGGACACCTCCTGTCGATCATGATGCTGCACTGGCTGCAGGAGACGGGAGCAGGGCGGCCGATCGTGCTGATGGGCGGCGGCACGACGCGGGTCGGCGACCCGTCGGGCCGTGACGAGACCCGCAGGATCCTCACCGTGGAGCAGATCGAGGACAACAAGTCGTCGATCAGGCAGGTCTTCTCCCGCTTCATCCGCTTCGGCGAAGCGGGACACGACGCCGCCATGGCGGACAACGCCGAATGGCTCACGAAGCTGAACTACATCGACATGCTGCGGGAGATCGGCCGGCACTTCTCCGTCAACCGCATGCTGTCGATGGATTCGGTGAGGCTCCGGCTGGATCGCGACCAGGAACTGTCCTTCATCGAGTTCAACTACATGGTCCTGCAGGCCTACGACTTCGTCGAGCTGAGCCGCCGCTACGGCTGCCTCATGCAGATGGGCGGCTCGGATCAATGGGGGAACATCGTCACCGGCATCGACCTCGGCCGCCGGCTCGGCACGCCGCAGCTCTTCGCCCTTACCTGCCCGCTGATGACGACGGCGTCCGGCGCCAAGATGGGCAAGAGCGCGTCCGGCGCCGTGTGGCTGAACGCCGACCTGTTCGCGCCCTACGATTACTGGCAGTTCTGGCGGAACACGGAGGACGCCGATGTCGGCCGCTTCCTGCGGATGTTCACGACACTGCCGCTCGCGGAGGTATCACGCCTCGAAGCGCTCGGGGGCGCCGAGATCAACGAGGCGAAGAAGGTGCTGGCGACGGCGGCGACGGCTCTCCTGCACGGGCCGGAGGCGGCCGCCGGGGCGAGCGAGACGGCGCGGAAAACCTTCGAGCAGGGCGTCACGGCCGACACGCTTCCCACCGTGGAGGTACCGTGGGGGGAGATCGAGGCCGGCCTGCCGATCGCGCCCGCGATCGTCCGGGCGGGGCTCGCGGCGTCGAACGGCGAGGTCGTCCGGGCCATCGCGGGCGGCGCCATCTCGGTCAACGACGCGCGCGTCACGGACAGGTCGCGCGTGGTCGGTCCGGTCGACATCGTGGACGGCGTCGTGAAGCTGTCCTTCGGCCGCAAGAAACACGTGCTCCTGCGGGCCGTGTAGCCGCCCGCCCCGCTAGCGCGGCTTCGGCTTCGTCGCGCGGCCGGACGCCGCCCGGGGCGGCGTCGTGGCTCCCGTGGCCTCGTCCTCGGGCATCATCCAGCCCAGAAACTTGCGCAGGATGCCGGGCGCGACCGCCGTCAGCGGGTTCACGGTGAGCGTCGGCGAAGCGGGCGGTCCGGAGACGCGGAAGTCGATCGCGAACAGGCCCTCGTTGGTGTTGCCGCCGCCGAGGAGGAGACCGACGATCGGGACCTGGCTGAAGGCGTTGTTGAGGCCGTAGGCCGGGACGAAGGTCCCGAGGATGTCCGACCGGTCCCGCCCGTAATCGACGTATCCGGCCAGCGTGAAGCCGACCTCGGGGCCGTAGATCACGACGTCCCGGTAATCGACCCGGGACGCGGTGCGCTTGAAATCCGCCGTGAGCTTCTTGAAGTTCACGACGTTCGTCTCGGCCCGGACGGCGCGGTTGCCCGTCCGGTCCTCGGAGCTCGGCTCCTGGACCGTCTGGGCCGCGATCCGCTTCAGCGCGGGCTCGTCCCGGAGCGCGAAGGATTCGATCTCGACCGACCCGCTCTGGGTATCGCCCACCGTCGTCGTGACCTGCATCTGGCCGCCGACCATGCGCTTGTAGAGGTCGAGGAAGCGGAGCGTCGAGCCGGCATCGGCTGTCCGGAGCGCGAGGAGCGGGACTCCCGACCCGTCCGACCGGGCAAGCTGCGCCTCCACCCCGGCCGACCGGAACTGCCCGCGGAGCTGGAGCGCGCGAAGCTCGCGGCCGCGGGTCGAGATCTTCGCCGAAACGCCCGTTAGCGCCTCGTCGTTATGCCCTGTGACGATGTTGATCTGAGCGTCGAGATCGACGTCCGGCGGGTCGCGGCCCTTGGACGGAGCGCCCCCGGACGAGTTGCCGCCGACCCATCTCAGCACCGGCCGCGCGTCGCCGACATTGCCCCGGAGCGTGATGCGGTAGCCCCCGCCGGACTTGTCGAAGGTGCCCCGGAGGTCGTCGCCCGGGGACAGCTTCAGCGTCGTGAACTCCGCCTTGTCGATGGACCCGTCCGCCTCCAGCTTCGCGTGGCCGCGCAGCTGGACCGGGTTCGAGTCGAGCTGGATGTCGCGCAGCTCGCCGTCGTCGCCCTCCGACAGGACGAGGCTCAGCCGACCGGGCCGGCCGGCGGGCTTGGTCCATCCCGGGAGCAGCCCGTCGATCGCTGCGCGCGACAGGTCAGCCTCGAGGCGCGTCCCGCCCTTCGCGCCCGGCCCGAAGGGGCTCACCGCCTTCACCGACACGGGGCCCTGTACCTGAGGGGCCGACGGGAGCGACCGCCGGGTCCGGGCCGCCTCGTCGAGGAGGACGGTCGCGGCCACCTCGCCCGGCCCGTTCTTCGGCAGGCGCAGGTCGAAGGTCGCGGGCGAGCCGCCGAGCCGGCCGTCGCCCCGGATGGCGAGCGATCCCGCCTCGTAGGCGACCTGGAGGTTCCCGCCCTCCAGCTTCTCGCGGCCGAAGGCCCGCTCCACGCTCGTATCGGTGATGGTGCCCGAAACGGTGATCCCGAGATCGGCGATCTTGGGGATGTGATGCACGTCGAGCGGCAGCGCGACCCTGAGGTCGGCCTTGCCCTTCACGTTCGCCGGATCGAGGTTGAACGAACCGAGATCGGAGAACACGGGAGACCGGAGGAAGGAGGCGAGCGCGTCCGCGCCCCCGTCCAGCCGGAACGAGATGCGGGCGACGCTTCCCGGCTTGTGCTCGTCGACCTGGTCGTAGAGCCCGTCGCTGAAGTTCAGCCTGCGGCCGTCCGGCATGTCGATCCGGCCTTGACGGGAGACGAGCCTCGTCGACGTCCCGGTCGCCCTGCCGGCGATGGACAGGCGGCGGAGGGCCGGCAGACCTTCCACCACGTTGAGCCGGGCGTCCGAGGCCGTGAAGGCGAGGTCGAGCGCCTTGTCGGAGATCGGCCGGCCGGAGAACGCGTAGCGCAGGTCGGCCGGGTCGAGATCGGTCTTCAGGGACATCGTGTTCACGACGCCCGCCACCATGTTGCTGCCGAGATAGCCGCGCAGTTCGGGGTTCACCGTACCGGGCCATATCGCGAGGAGGTTGCGGATGCTCGTGTCGCGGGCCTCGACCGTGCCGGCCATGCTCGTGCCCGCCGCCGATGGCGTGACGTTGCCGGCCATGGAGACGTCGATCTCCGGCCCCCTGAGGGACAACCGGTCGATCGCCACCCCGCCTCCCGCGAAGCCGACCCGGACGCCGATCGCGGTCAGCGTCACCGGCTGATCCCGCGGGCCCGCCCCTGCCAGGATGC